>CAYMRE010000028.1:0-10378 GCA_964392755.1 uncultured archaeon | reverse complement strand
TCTGAGGCTTTGAAATCGAAGGCGTTGGCTTTATAGCTACTCTAACGACTATATCTTCACCATTTGAGATTCCACCCAAAATTCCGCCAGCGTTGTTTGTTTCAAATCCTATTTTACCGTCTTTCAACACAATCGGATCGTTGCACTCACTACCCCTCATCTTAGCAACCCTGAAGCCTGCTCCTATCTCAACTCCCTTAACGGCTGGCACACTCATTAAAGCAAAAGCCAAGTACGCATCGAGCTTCAAAAAGACAGGTTCACCCAAACCAGCTGGAACCCCCCTCGCAATTACTTCAGCAATACCTCCAACGCTGTCCCCCTCAGCCTTAGCCTTCAAAATAGCCTCTTCCATCTTCCTTGCAACGTCTTCATCTGGACACCTAACAGCATTCGACTCAGCCAACTTAAAAATCTCGTCCAAATCGTATTCCTCTGGATCAATCTCGCATCTTATTCCCGCTATCTCTCTCGTGAATCCAACAACTTTGATTCCGAACCTTTCAAGGATTTTCTTTGCAATCGCACCCGCCATAACCCTCGCAACGGTCTCCCTTCCCGATGCTCTCCCACCACCTCTCCAATCCCTCAAGCCGAACTTCGCTTGATATGTGTAGTCCGCATGCCCCGGTCTAAACAGGTGCTTTATCTCCTCGTAGGGCTTTGAATTGACGTCTCTGTTGTAAACGAGCATGCTTATCGGAGTTCCTAAAGTTTTGCCCTCGAAAACACCCGAAAGAATAATCACTTCATCCTTTTCCCTTCTTGCAGTTGAAATTGCGGATCTCGGTCTCCTTCTATCGACCTCTTTTTGTATGTCCTCCTCCTTAAGCTCCAAACCAGCTGGACATCCATCAACAACACAGCCGACAGCTTTTCCGTGACTTTCCCCCCAAGTCGTAACTCTGAAAAGGTAACCGAATGTGTTCATGTTAAGAATAAACGTCGCCACGTAATAAACCTTACAGAAAATCTTAAATTGTTTGTATTTGGAGTTATACCGAAACATCGAGTCGTTTTCGGCTCGATATTGGGGTGGTAGCCATCGGTAAAAGGTTGTTGCTGATGACTGGAGGTTCAATTCTAACGATTTCGGGCGTTGAATCCAAAACAATATACGTAAACGAAAGTGGATGGTGGATTACATCCTTCAATAACAGTTCAACGCCATTGAACGACGCTTTGAAGTTCTCTTCACCCGGAGATGTTGTCATCGTTTACTCAAACGGAAGTATAGTGGGTGCCATTCCCATTGAAAACGTCTTAGCCACAAACTGGCTTCCCGTATTTGGACTAATTGTCTTAGCTGTGAGTATCTCTTTCGTTTTTACACTTGCTTTGGGATATAGGGCAAGTGGAAGGCTGGATACGGGCGAAATGAGAAGGGCAATAGCTGGAGCAATTCTCATCGGAATTCACTGTTTACTATTTCTATCGATAACTTTCAACATAGCAAGAGACGTAGTTGTTGGGGCGTACGTGGGTGGATTGTCGTCGGTTATAGGGTACTACTTCGGATCTCGATCCGCACAGCAGGTGGAGAGGGAGGAAGGATTTCTGAAGGTAGAAAACGTAGAATTTAGATGCAATGACAAAAGACAGATCGTCATTAGTCTTAGAAATGGGACGAAAAGGAGTGTGGTTGTTGATGCTGTATACGTAAATGGCAAATCTCAGAAGATTAATAGGGTTGCTATCGAACCTAAATCCGTAAAAGATGTAGTGTTAGATTTCGATTGGAGCGAAAACGAAGTTTACAATATCAAGGTGTGCACATCCGAAGGTATTTGCCTCAAGGAAGTTTCAAAGGCTTAAGATTTTTAATGGGATGTATACTTGCAATGTGGAACAAACGGTCGGAATAAGGGGATACATCACATCCCACGAAGGAATCAACGGAATTTTCAAGGAGAGTCCGGAAGATTTCTACGTTGAAGAGGTTGCGGATTTGAAGGTTGGTGAGGGGAATTGGGTCGTTGTAAGGGTGAAGAAGGTAAATTGGGATACTTTGAATTTCGTTCGAGTTTTATCAAACAAACTTAGAATAAGCCAGAGGAGGATAAGCTACGCTGGAACCAAGGATAAAAAGGCAATAAGCGTTCAATACTTTGCTGTGAGGATAAAGAGTGAAGAGGAACTTGAAAGGCTGAGGAATTTGAGTATAAAGGATGCTGAGATTGAAATCGTAGGAAGAACTAACAGACCCATTCAGCTTGGTGATTTGAAGGGAAACATCTTTAGAGTCGTTATAAGAAACGCTAAGAACGTTGAGAACATTTCACTCATAGAGAGCGAGCTTCGAGCTAAAGGAACTCCAAACTTCTTCGGACTTCAACGTTTTGGCTCTATAAGGTTCATAACACACGAAGTGGGTAAGTTCATACTCAAAAGGGATTACGAAACCGCTTTCTGGGTATATGTAGCGAAGCCCTTTGAAGGTGAAAGCGAAGAGGCGAGAAGAGTTAGAGAGGTTTTGTGGAATACGAGAGATGTCAAGTTCGGTTTGAGAGAACTTCCAAAATACCTCAGATACGAGAGAACACTTCTGCAAAAGTTGAGAGAAGGCAAAAGTGAGAAAGAGGCACTGCTATCTTTGCCAGAAAACCTCAAGATGATGTTCGTCCATGCGTATCAATCCTACGTGTTCAACAACGTTCTCTCGGACAGGATTGCAGAGTTTGGAAATTTGAAAGTTGTGGAGAAGGGAGATTGGGTCGATTTTGTAAATCTAAACGATCACTACACCTTTAGAGAAGATTTCGTTAAGGTTCACGATCACAACTACAAGCGTGTAAAGTTTTTGATTGAGAAGGGATTGTGTGCTTTAGCTATTCCACTACCGGGTTATGAAACTTCTTTGGGAGACGATTGGACTTCGGAAAGAATTCGATTTTACTTGGAGAGGGATGGGATAGATTTAAAGGATTTCAAGCATGAATACAAGGAGTTTTCATCAAAGGGAAGTGTTAGGGTTGCAGATATTCTAATAGAGCACACGAACTTTAAATACGAGATCGGAGAGAACGTTGTGTTTAGCTTTTACCTGCCAAAAGGTTGCTACGCAACTATCCTGCTAAGAGAGTTCGTTAAAAAGCCCTTAGCCTGACTCAATCTCTTTCTTCATCATCTTCGCCCTCTCCTTTGCTGTATACCCCGTTAACTCCTCCAAGAACTTGTTGTAAACCTTTATCGTCTGAATCGCAACATCATCTGGAACCTTGGGGTTGGTTTTCGTCTCTGCATACAGTTTCTTGTTTTCTATCCACAATCTCAACTCTTCCATGGCTCCATACCTAACTACGTAAACGTTCCCCTCTTTTTCAAACTTGCCGAAGTGCTTTTTTATGAGTTCTTCAAGCCTCTCCTCTGTAGGCTTGTAACCCCTCTTGAACCTGTACTCTCTCATGAAACGACGATTTTAGAAACCTTATATACTTCTTTCGCAAATTGTGTTCATGGATACGAAGGTTGTTGTAGACAGAGTGGACGTTGAGAATCCGATAGTCCTCACAAGCTTCCCAGGGATCGGTCTTGTTGGAACGATTGCTTCCTCGCATCTGATAATGGAGCTAAACTTGGAGTGGATTGGCGTCGTTGAATCTAAAGACCTTCCACCCGTTGCAACTCTCATGGATGGTATAATACTTCCACCGGTAAGGGTCTATCAGAGTTCCGAGCTTGGTTTCGTTCTAATACACTCCGACGTTCCTATATTCCCGCATATAGCTTACGAAATGAGTGAAAAGATACTCGATTGGGTTATGGAAATAAAAGCTAAGAGAATTTATTCACTAGCGGGAGTTGCGACTTTTGAGGATAAGAAGAGAGTATTTGGGGCTGCAACTTCGAAGGAGCTTTTGGATGAGATAAAAGACTACGTCGAAATATTCAAGAGCGGAACGATCTCTGGTATAGCTGGAAGCATTTTGAATGAGTGTGTAGCGAGGAAGTTCCCGGGCTTAGCTTTGCTCGGAGAGACTTTGGGATTTAATCCCGATCCGAGAGCCGCTGCAGAAGTCATAAACGTTCTGAATAAGATGTTCGGATGGAGCATCAGTGTTGAAAAGCTGATAAAGGAGGCTGAGCTTATAGAGGCTCAGATGCAGAAGCTTGCAGAGCAGACGAGGATGCAGGAGATGGGTAAAAAAGAGGAGTTACCGATGTACGGGTGATATATATGAGGTGTTTGGTGCTGACGGGTATATCGAAGGATGTCCTTGAAGATTTGATTAGAAGGCATATAAAGACCGTAGAGTTGAGGAGCGCTCACAACATAGCGACTGCAATGAGGGCTGAAGTGGGAGACTGCGTCTTTTTAACGAGTGCAAAGACATTCGATGTAGACAGGGGAACTTTGGGAATAATAGCCCAGGTGACTGGGAAGGAGATTTACTCACACTCCCTCATGTTCTCAACACCGACGCTGATTCAGGAGAGCGAGATGACGGTCGTTAGACTTAAGCTTGAAGTGAAGGGTGTGGGAAGGGTTGTTAGGGTGTACAACACTGGAATTCTTGACACCACCGAAGCTGAAGTTGTTGAAGTTAGCTACTTTGACGCCAGATGACTCGATGAAATTTTGTCATCTATTATCATTTTTAGAGCTTCGACTTTATCTTCAAACTTGAGGAAACCGCTCAGTATCGCCCCATCGAACGTTGGAAGTTTGTTTACTATCTCGAAAGCCTGATTTCTGCTTCTGAGAATTCCATTTAAGCTTGTTGCAGTCGTGCAAAAGACGACCAAGTTTTCGCAGGCTACATCCTCTATTGCCGAGATTAATCTTTCCCCTTCATCACCACCAAGCTCAGATGTCAGCACGATGAAGTCGTACTCCTCAAAGCTTACATCATCCAAGCTGTTGAAGACGTCTGCCTGCGGGTAGAGAGGCAGAACTTCATCGACAACTTCTCTTAAGCCGAACGATACTATTGCAAACCTCATTAAGCCCACCGGGCTAAATCAAATAAAAGCTTAACGAAGCAAAGGTCCTACATCCGGAAAACCCTGCCTCTGTCCAGTTCCAGCCAGCTTCTGAAGTTTTTTAGGATTTAGAAGAAGATCTACCGCGTTCCTCACGTGCTCTCTAACCCTATTTTCGGTTATCATCCAAAGCTCCTTCTCGTCTTTAGCCTCATCCTCGTGAACGAAAACTTCTATTATGTGCTTGTTCGTCATAAGCTGAGCCATTATCAAACCCAAAGATGCTTCGTGAGCGCACTGCTTGTCTATGGGCTTCGGTCCGGGCATTCCAAGTGCTATAACGATGTCACATCCCCTCTCCTCTATAAGCTTCTTTGCAGCGACAGGCAAATCCTTTATACCGGGAACTGTGTATCTTTCGTAAGGCAGAGAGCAAATCTTTCTAAGCTCATCTATCGCAATCTTTCCCATGTTTATCTTCGCAAATGTCGTATCAACTATTCCCACCTTCATACCTCTATTTCACTCAGCACGGGTTTAATAATTCCCCTTCTCACCAGTATCCTCTCGATACAAGCTAAAGTCGTTACGACATCTCTAATCGTTACGTTTCCCATCGTCCCTATTCTGAAAATCTTCCCCTTCAAGTGCTCCTGACCACCCGATATTAGAATGCCGTACTTCTCCTTCAATTCTCCCCTAAGCTCCTTATCCGTAATTCCTTCGGGCATCTTTATGGCTGTTACCGTGTTGGAGTATTGACTGTACTCGTTAAGCTCCGGGAAGAGTTCCAACCCCGCTTCCTCGACCCACTTCCTGACAAAGGCTGAAAGTTCTCTGTGCCTCCTTATCCTATTCTCAAGTCCCTCCTCTTCTATTATCTTCAAAGCTTCATGAAGGGCGAAAAACAGCGAAACTGCAGGAGTATAAGGTGTTTGCCAGTCTTCAAGTTTCTTCTTGTATGCCTTTAGATCGAGGTAGAATGGACATCTCTCGTTGTAGAATTCCCAGGCTCTATCGTTCACAGCTACCGCACACAGACCCGGTGGAGCTCCTATGCACTTCTGACTTCCGACTATGGCAACGTCAACTCCCCACTCGTCCATCGCAACGTAATCGCCTCCTACGGAGGTTATACCGTCCATTATTACGAGTGCGTCGTATTTTTTGGCAATTTTTGCAAGTTCTTTGGCGGGATTCAGAATTCCAGTAGAAGTTTCGTTATGAACGAAAGCCAAAGCTTCGCTACCTTCAGCTAAGGATCTTTCCACTTCATCAAGTTCTATCGACTTTCCCCATTCGAATCTAACCACATCTACTTCCGTATACCTCTCCGCTATTTTTCCGAGTCTGTCACCAAACTTACCGTTATCTATGCACGTTATCCTCTTAACCTTGGAGAAGCAGGCTATTGCGGATTCCATTCCTGCAGTTCCCGAGCCAGAAATTATAAAGACGTCGTGCTTAGTTCCGAAGAGCTTTTTGAGCATTTCAGTGCAGTATTCCAATATCTCCGAAAAATCCTTCGTTCTATGTCCAATCATCGGTTTAGCCATAGCCAGCTGAATTCTCTCGTGCAAATGCACTGGGCCCGGAATCATCAGAAGCATGGACGAAATTGGTTAGGACTATAAATACGTTTTCGACACTTGAATTATGAAAAAGATTGAACTAACGCTCGATGAGTTTGAGAAGTGGTTAAGGGAGAGGGGATACGACAAGAGGATGGGAAAGGAGAACTTTGAACTCTTTCTGAAGATAGGCTTGGCAGGATTGTTTTTCATGAACAGCTCGCTCCTAATGGGTTACATACTTTCCAGCTTGGGTCTTCCCTCTGAGAGAATATCGGAAAAGGTCAGATTCGAGATCGGGCGTAGGATTAAAGAAATCACGGCGACCAGAGATTACTTGAAGATTGTCATTGAGTGAAATCGACAACCCTCAAATCGACTACATATCTGTAAACGCGCGGAGCGAAGCTACCGCACTCCCTAACGTTTGTAACTTCTACAACCATACCGTGCTTTCCAAACAACTCTTTGACCTTTTCGGGCAACGCATTTTCCTCTTCTTCACCCGCAAACGTGTAGTAATGAACGTATCCTCCCTTCTTTATCCTGTCCCTAACCAAGTATACGAAGTTTTCAGCTGAGTAGGGTGCTGGCATCAGTATTCTGTCAAATCTACCCTCAAGCTTTGGAACAACTTCTCTAACGTCACCTTCATAGACCTTTACGATACCCTCAACCTTGTTGAGCTTGACATTCTTTCTGAAGTACTCAACTGCCTTCGGATTGAGTTCTACTCCTACAACTTCACTCGGTTTTGCAAGCTTGGCTATGACTATTGCATAAGGTCCTACTCCAGCGAACATAACCAAAACCCTTTCCCCCTCTTTGACCATTTTAGCAATCCTCTCCCTTTCACTCGAAAGCCTCGATGAGTAGTAGACCTTTGTTGGATCGACTAAAAATCTGCAACCAAACTCTTTAGCGATAGTTTCGGTTTCGCCACCGTAAAGAACCTCGTACCTTGCAACCCTGAATTCACCGCTCACCTCACCGACCTTCCGTAAAATCGTTTTGACGTGCCTGTGTTTTTTCAGAATGGCTTCTACTATCAGATCCTTCAGGTGAGCTATCTCGTCCGGTAGGTTTATTACGACTACATCACCTATTATTTCGAAGCTTCTTACAACCTTCTTCAGTTCATCCTCACTTACCCTGCCCTTCAGGTATTCCTTAAGGCTCACGAAGGTAGTTCAACACACATTTATTAACCCTTGCACATCTCTTTCCATGATCAAGATAGATGGCAGTTACGGTGAAGGTGGTGGACAGATTTTGAGGACCGCGATAGCACTATCCTGCGTAACTCAGAAGCCCGTTGAGGTTTACAACATCAGGGCGAACAGACCCAAACCCGGTTTGGCTATGCAACACCTGAAGGGGATAGAAGCTGCGAAGATGATAACCAATGCGGAGGTAGAGGGTTTAAAGCTTGGATCAACCAGAGTCGTTTTTAAGCCGAGGAGTTTAAAGGGAGGTAACTTTAAAATAGACATAGGAACCGCCGGAAGCGTTACTCTCATACTTCAAACCGTCCTGTTACCTTCACTCTACGCAGAAAGACCAAGCACGTTCGAGATAAGAGGCGGGACAGATGTAAAGTGGTCTCCCAGTGTTGACTACGTCAGGTTCGTCACGTTCAAAGCTTTGGGAGAGCTGGGAGCTAAGGTTGAACTCGATTTAATTGCAAGGGGATACTATCCCGAGGGTGGTGGAAAGATAGTTGTGAGAGTCGAGCCTTCAAAGCTTAGAGGTAAGAACTTCGAAGTTTTACCTTGCGATGTAGTTAAGGGTATTAGTCACTGCCAAAACTTACCCAGTCACGTAGCTGAGAGACAGAAAAACTCAGCTGTGAACTTTTTGAAAGAAAAGGGTTACGATGCGGACGTTGAGATTGAGGTTAGAAAGGGAATCTCAACTGGTTCGGGGATAACCCTTTGGTGCGGTTACAAGGGCAGTGTTGAGTTGGGTGAGAAGGGTAAAAGGGCTGAGATTGTCGGAAAGGAGTGTGCCGAAAAGCTTTTGAAGGAGATTGAGTCCGATGGAGCCTTTGACAGGCATTTAGCCGATCAGATAATGCCTTTCTCCGCAGTTGCAAGTGGTAAAACTGTTTACACGACAACCGAAGTTACTAAGCATCAGATCAGCAACGCCTACGTGATAAACAGGTTTTTCGACAACGTCAGAATAGATGGTAAGAGAATAGAAGTGGATGGAATTGGACTGTAACTATTTCCGCAGTCGGGTTACGACTTCTTCCTCCTTTTTAATAAAGATGGCAGATGAATTGCGTACTTACCCTCTTCACCCAACGCTATTATTATTCCTTCTTTTTTGAAGGCATTTTCGAGATTTATCTCGTAACAGCCCGGAGATATTATTCTCACAATTTCTATCTTCTCTCCTTCCTTTTTCTCCTTTCTTTCCCTCGGTATGTATTCGAACTTGTTGTTTCCACATTCACATCCGTTCAGAATTCTCACGTCTCCATCTTCGTATATTTTCCCGCACCTCGTACATCTATGTGGCATCGCTATCCCCTTATTAATGCCTCTATAATATCCTCCCTCTTCTCTAAGGTCTTAAGTCTGTTAGCTGGACCTATGACCATTAGCCTTCCCTCCTTCTTACCTAAGAGTTTACCGAAAAATCCCGACGACTTCTGAGGATAGCTTTCAACCTCTATACCTACAAAATTCTCGTGATCTATTTCGAGCATGGTCATCTCTATAAGTTTTGCCTCTTCCTCAGGTGTTAGACCGCTCTCCAAAACTACTATCTTGCCAGCCTTTACCTCATCCAAGATCAACCTGAGCTTTTCCATAGTCCCCATCTTTTCGAGCTTCTCCTTAGATATTAGGTTGAGCTTAACCTCCATAATCATCACCCGAACTTCTCAGCCAAAACTCTATAGAAAGTGTCCATGTTCAAGCCCTTCAGAGCTGAGATAGGAACTACCGTATGTTGCGGGAAAGCGGATTTTATTCTGGCTGGAGAAGCGTTCGGTAAATCTATTTTATTTGCAGCGATTATCAAAGGTAGCTTTCTGGCTTCTATATTTCCTACGATCGTTATGTTAACCTGAGTGAAAGGGTCTTCGGTTGAATCCATTACAAGTATTACACCGTCCAAGTCATCCAACCACTTGATAGCCTCTATAACTCCTTCGGTAGCCTCCTTAGCCCTTCTTTTAGCCTCTTCCTCACTCAAACCGTACTTTAAGAAGTCGTGAAAGTCGATCTTTGTAGCCAAACCCGGTGTGTCCACTATGTCTATCATTATAGTCCTTCCATCGACCTCTATCTTCACACCCTCTCTCAGCCTTGCTCTTCTCGTTTCATGAGGAATTTCGCTGGTGGAACCCATCACATCTCCAACCCAATCGAGGAGAATCCTATTGGCTAAAGTCGTTTTTCCGGCATTCGGTGGACCGTATATCCCGATTCTGAGTTTGTTTTTCTTTCTGAATAGCTTTAAGATTGCTCCGATACTCCTCTTGATCCTGAGTATTAGACCCATGTGAACACCTCAGACATAGAACGCTGAAAAGTTAAAAATCTTATTCCAACCTTATAGCCTCGTTTGGGCATACATCCACGCATAAACCGCAATCGTCGCATATATCTGGATCAACATGAGCGACATCGTTAAGCTCTATTGCACCGGTTGGGCATTCGTCAACGCATTCCCCACAACCGTCACACTTATCTTCATCAACCACAGCCGGCATGTCTCAAGTTGAACCAGATTGATTTAACGTTTGCTACTTTAATACTTGAAAAAATACGTTCGATCCAAACCCATTCAAGATACGGGAACCGCTGAAATTCCGCCAATAAAATCTCCCCATAGAGGACAACATTGAAAGTATAACTTTCTCCGATGGT
>CAYMRE010000027.1:0-10424 GCA_964392755.1 uncultured archaeon | reverse complement strand
TGCTTAAGACAAAGCTTAAATAAACTGATTTTAAGGCTGTGATATGGGCACGGTCAAACCAGCTTACATTAAGAACATAGCGATGGAGTTGTTGAGGAAGTATCCTGAAGTGTGGACTGGAGATTTCGACGTGAACAAGAAGTTGGTTCAGGAGCTAACAAACATAAAGAGCAAGAAGGTCAGGAACAGAGTAGCCGGATACATAACGAGAAAGGTGAACAGAGGGTGGGTAAATGTTTGAGGGTATAATTCCCGCCCTCGTAACTCCCTTCAAGGAGAACTTTGAAGTAGATTTCGAAGGGATTGCAAAGAACTTGGATTACCTTGAAAAGCATGTAGATGCTGTGGTTCCAGCTGGAACTACTGGGGAATCCGCAACCTTGAGCTATCAGGAGCACATAGATGTAGTCAGATACGTTTGTGAAGTATCAAACGTTCCAGTGATTGCCGGAGCTGGATCGAATTCAACGAGAGAAGCGGTCTTCTTGGGTAAAGAGGTTGAGAAAGCTGGTGCTGATGCGGCTATGTTCATAACGCCCTACTACAACAAGCCCAACAAAGAAGGACTATATCAGCATTACAGGAGAATAGCGGAAGAGGTTTCGATACCGATCATAATATACAACGTTCCATCAAGAACGGCATGCAACATAACGCCAGATGTCGTAAGCAGGCTGGCAAGAGACTTCGACAACATAGTTGGAATAAAGGAAGCCAGTGGAAATCTGAAGCAGATTGCGGAGATCATTAGAACAACTCCCAACAACTTCGTCGTGCTATCTGGTGATGACTTCCTAACGCTTCCAATTCTAACGTTGGGTGGGAGAGGAGTGGTGAGTGTCGCAGCTAACGTCGCACCGCACCTTATGAAAGAGATGTATCTGGCTTTCAAAGAGGGTAATTTGGAAAAGGCGAGAGAGATGCACTACAAGCTCATGCCACTCTTTGAAGTACTATTCATAGACACGAATCCCATACCAGTCAAGAAGGCTTTAGAGCTTATGGGTTTACCAGCCGGAAAACCAAGGCTACCTCTAGTAGAACTCGATGCTGAAAAGACAGAAAAATTAAAGGCGGTTTTACAATCCTTAGGTCTGCTTTAGCCCTTCAATTCCTGCTCAGCACTTTCAATGGTCTTAACGATGTACTCCACAACATCCGCCACTATCCCCTCAGATACCTCCTTTTTAAGTCTCTTTATTTTCCTCTCAAGATCATCCAGGACATCAACTATTCTCTTGTAGTGAGTATCCAACTGCGAGATTGCGTAAATTTTTAGCATGCTCAGGTTGTTTAGAGCCTCTTCAACCGTTATGTCCCCGCCGTAGAACTTGTCCATCACGTATTCTACATCACTCCTGAACATCTCCTTTATATTCTCATCGTCCGTTAGTTCCTTGACAGCTTTCTCTATATCGTTAGCAACATCCATAACGTGCTTCAGCAGTTCCCCCATCTTCTCAAGGTACGTGTTCTTGTACATCATTAACCGAGTTGTTACCTTGTTTAAAAACTTGATGCGAAAGCTTATATATTCTCTTAGGAAAATCCTACCATGTCTTTGAGAGAAAGGGTTGAGGAAGTCGTGAACAATGAGATAAGACCTTATCTGATGGCTGACGGAGGAAACATAGTGGTTGTTGACGTAGACGAAAAGGAAGGTATCGTAAAGGTAAAGCTCATGGGTGCTTGCTACGGCTGTCCCATGGCTCAAATAACTCTCTCCGCATTTGTAGAACAGCATTTAAAGAGTAGAATTCCAGAAGTTAAGAAAGTAGTTCCAGTATGAGGGCATGCATAATAAATCCAATTCAAAAAGTTTTTTTCGAGGGCGTAGTTTACGATATCGAGCCTGCAAACGGTTTTGGAGGATTCTGCGATTGCGGAGGATGGATGTCCCAGAAGGGTTGGGTTGAAGACTGGTTGATGATTGCTGAGTGCGAAAACTGCTGGAAGATTGAAGCTTTTCTCTACGACAACTATAGATTCGTCGAGCGCTTTGAAATCAAAGTCCTCGCTCTGATGGATTTCTTGAACGAAATACTAACTGAGAGCGAGTTCGAAGCTTTAGTTCAGAAAGCTAACGGCGTGAGTTACAATTACAGTTCTTTCAGTCGAGCCAAGAAGAAGTTGGAAGATATGAATCTAAAATTGGAGGAAATTCTGAATCATCTAAGAGGAACACAGCTTCCTTAAAAGTGCTTCGCTTTCCCTAGTCCCTTTTGCAATAAGAATATCACCAGCAAAGACTTTCGTTCCGGCACTCGGCTTTGTTATCAACTTCTTTCCCCTTTTAATGGCTATAACATGCATACCAGTGTTCGTCTCAACTCTGGCTTCACCCAACGTCTTTCCGTGAAGTTTAGAACCCTCTCTGACCTCAACCATCGTTATTATCTCGTCGGTCTCCTTCATAGCCGACAGGAATATCGGATGTATGTCCATCTTTTCAAGAACTATTTCAGCAATCTCCTTCGCTGAATCTGCAATTTGCTCACTGGAATACGCTAGATCGAGCAGAGCAATGAGCGTCTTCATCTCCTCCTCCCTGAAGTACCTACTACTCTTTAGAACCCAGTACTGAAGGTCGAACTTCATGTTGTCTATTCTTTCCTCCAAGTATGCTACCTCCTGAGCTATATCTTCGTTGTTGTGGAGGATGGAGGAATAGCTCAAATCAACAGCCAATTCCGATAGATTTTTCATATCTGCAAGAATATCTATCGCTCTGTCCAAGTCTTCGATCTCTATCTCAAATTCTTCCTCTTCAATCTCAACCCTTTTGCCCGTAACCATTTCAAAAAACTTCGGAACTCCGCTGATGTCTCCTCTCGCAAACAAAACATCACCAACCAGCACCTTCGTATCCCTATCTGGGTTAAATATCCACTCGAAACCTCTCTTTATGGCTATAACCCTCATTCCCGTTCTGGTGTGCAACTTAACCTCCCCTAACGTTCTATTAGCGACTTCACCATCAACGCTCACAACAGCCTTCACAAGGGTTTCTTCGAGCTGTGCAACTATAGCCCTAACCATCTCCCTCGTAAGCTTGAAACCCCTCAAAACTAACGTGGCTATGTCTCCAGCTGCGTTTCCAATTTTCTGTGATGCGGAACCTATCTGAAGTATTGGAGACAAAGCTTTCGCCACATCTCTGCTCCTGGGTGAAACGATGGCTAAAAATCTCAACTCCTGTAAAAGATCGAGTATCTTATCCTCCAAATCTAAGACTTCCTCAGCTATATCCTCCATATCGAAAAGGAGTGCAGAATACGCCAGATCAACTATTAGCTCTGTTGTGTTCTTCAGATCGATGAGAATATCCTTAACCGTACGCACGATTCAAATTAAAATCGTAAAGTTAAAAAATTTTTGAATTAACTCTTGAGTCCCCTGAGAAACGCTACTACGCTCGCAATCACATATACGATTAGTGTTACAACACCCAAGCCCAATCCAAACGTTACTATTCCATCACTTCTAACCCTTAAACCCGCCAACCACTCGCTTTGCATAGCAAACGGGACGTAGGCTAAGGCGATTAAGTTTACTATCGTTATAGCACCGAATACATAGCAGAGAGGACTAGTTTTGGTCTCATTAGCTTCTTTCGGAACTTCTTGGGCGAGATTAACCCAGTTCTGATGCTCGTGCAAAGCCTTCTTCTTCGAAATCAATCCGCTGAATATGCTCATGTTTATCGGGAAGTTCCCCGGTGTCAAGTGTAGTATTCCAGCGTGAGCCAACACGAACAGCAGTAGGAAGAATGCTACTCCCGCATGAATAGCCCTCACAACGAAGAAAAGGCCGGGGTTTGAAACGATGAACGGAAAGCTTCTTGGAAACCACATGATCGTCCCTGTAACTATCTCAACCAAAGCCAATAACGGTAGAAGGTAGATGTCTCCGACCATTATCCAGTCGTATTTACCGAATTTCGGTCTATCCTTTCTCAATCCGAGAGTCCAAAGGATGTCTCTAACTGCCCCGGCAACGACCTCACTTATGAAACTTGCCGAAAATCCGAAGTTCTTTATGTTGGAGTCTCCCCTGCCTTTGGTTATCCTCTCCAAAATGAAGTAAACTCCAAAGTACGCGAAGCTGAAGACGAGGATTATTGCAAAAACCCTGTGTAAAAACATGGTAACTCCCGAACCGCCGAAGAGCTTGAAGACCCAGCCGAGTTGATTGGGAAACATTATCGGGAGTCCCGTAATCAGTAGCATCATTCCCGAGAGACTGCCAACGAAGTGTGCAACCCTCTGATGCCAAGAGAACCTTTTAAGCATCATTCTCTCATCTCCTCCTTATAGATCTTGTGGAACTTGTAATATTCAATTACCGTCAGAATTACAACAAATATACCCGCAATCTCCAAGAATATCTTTATCCAGTTGTTAATCTTGTCACACAGTTGTATATCCTTTTGATAAATATCGCCCTTCTCAAGTACTGGAACACCGCTCCACTTCACAACGTAAGAACCCTTAAGCTGTGAAACCCCTGAGATGTTGACTACGTATGGGTACACGGCAATCACCGCAACTATTAATGCGATCACTATGATCGCTTTGCTCATTTGAACCACCTAAAAATTTAGAAGAGGAACAGACTCTCGATCTTCGAAGCTGTCAAAGCACCAACCCTCTCCCTCAGCTTTCTTGTAATCTCTTCCATTTCTCCAGCTAAGATCGTTTCGCACGGACAGATTAATGCACATCTTGGCACGGGATCCCTGTAGATCACGTTACCGTTTTCGTCCTTCTCTGGCTCGTATGGCAAGACACAGTATGTGCATTTGTCCATCTTACCCTTGCTACCAAATGCTCCACCTTCTGGGAACTGTGGCGCTCCGAACGGACAGGCGAAGGCACAGTATCCACAGCCGATGCACTTGTCCTTATCCACGAGAACTATTCCATCTTCTCTCTTGTATATCGCCTTCATCGGGCAGACCTTCATGCAAGGCGGATCGTTGCAGTGTAGACACATTAGCGGAATGTTCAACTGCCCCGGCTGTCCCTCGTTTATTGTCACAACTTGAATTCTGTTTACACCCTTCGGTGTCTTGTTGTAGTTCTTGCATATAGCCATACAACCCTTACACTTTATGCAGAGGTTGTGGTGCGTATCAACCAAAAATTTGTAAGCCATTTGGCATCACCTCACTCCATAACCTTCATCTTTCTCAATTCAGCCTTCAACTGCTCGATCTTACTCTTATACTGGCTCAAGAATTCCTGCAACTTGTCAGCCCTTACGACGTTGCAGATTCCCGATTTTGTAGCCTGCATCTGCGTCTCTGGATCCCATCCCGGTGGATTTATGATGTTACACGAATCTCCGTAAACTATCGGTCTGGTATCCATATCATCGGTCACCGGGAATCTGTTGAGGTAAGGAGTACCCTGGAACTGACCAGCCCAGTGGAACGGAGTGAACACAAGCCATTCTGGAACGGCTGGTGTTACCCTCGCTCTAACTATAATGTAGGCTGGTGTATCATCGTACTCCAAGCTTCTTGGTGAGATTACAGCAACCATATCTCCGTCCTTGATTCCCCTCTCGTTGGCAGTTTTCGGATTGATCTCAACGTACATGTGTGGCTGTAGTTCCGCAAGTATCGGGTTGCTCCTTGTCTCCGCTCCACCACCCATGTGCTCAACCTGCCTTCCCGAAGTCCATATCAGCGGAAATACTTCGGTCATCTTTGCATTGAGCCATGCTATCTGCCAGCTTCTCGCCTTTATCCTAACTCTATAGTGGAAGTCACCGTACTTCTCGTCCTCGTATATCGGATACTTATCTATTAAGTCCAAGCGAGGTGAGTACAACGGTTCTCTGTGCTTTGGAACTGGATCCTTCATGTTCCAAGCGTAGAATCTTGCTCTACCCCTTCCGGACGGAACCATGTTCTTCTTGATGAACTCTTCGAAGGTTTCACCTATAGCAAAGCACCACTTGACACCGTTTATGAATATCTGATCCTGCGGATTGACACCGCTGAGCAATGATTGCCCATCTGGGGCTTTTGTTCCCCACTTCACCCTGAAATCGTGTCCTCCCTCCCATACCGGTATGTCGTTTCTGTAGAGTATCGGAGTTCCTGGATGGTTTTCGTTCCAGCATGGCCACGGCAATCCCCAGTATTCTCCATCACAAGGTCCTCCGTAAGCTCTACAATCCTCCTCGCTAAAGGTGTAGTCGTATTCCTGCTGTCTCTTTATTCTCCAGCTCTTCTGTCCGAGCATTCCGATTGTGATACACCCAACCATTATCTCCTTATCCCAAACCTCCTCTGGTCTGATTTCCTCAGGCTTCTTACCACCGAAGTTTGCCGTGAATTTAGCGTATAAGCCCGGCTCATACTTATCGAGTTTTTCAACGAGTTTGAACAGTATCCACATGTCCTCCCTCGAATCGAATCTCGGTGAAACTACCCTGTTTCTCCACTGAATCTGTCTTCCAGAGTTCGTAACGAATCCCTCGCTCTCGTATTCCGTACACGCTGGCAAGATTATTATTCCGTCCTTCCTGTCCGGCAGAGCTGCGGCGGTCTCAACAAACGGATCGACGACTACCAACAACTCAACAGATTCGAAAGCCTCCTTGACGAGCTTTAGATCACCAACTGAAGCGGTTGAATGCCCCCACCATATTATTACCTTAATTGGACACGGCTGATCCAACTTCCAACCGTACTTTTCCGCTGTAGCTCCTACTGCAAATCTCGACATCGTGAATCCTTTCTTGTGCATCATCTCTTCACTTGAGAATCTGCTCTTCAACCATTCATAATCAACGTTCCAAACCTTGCACCAGTGCTTCCATGCAGCTTCACTTAAGCCATAGTACGCTGGTAATGAGTGACTGAGAACACACATATCCGTAGCTCCTTGCACATTGTCGTGTCCTCTGAAAGCGTTCACTCCGCCTCCAACCTTACCAGCGTTACCCAGCAGTAGCTGGAGAATTGCAAAGCTCCTGATGTTCTGAGAACCGTATGGGTGCTGAGTTGCTCCCATTGCATACTGCAACGTTGCAGGCTTGTTATGGGCTAAGAGATACGCAGCCTTTCTTATCTTTTCAGCCGGAACTCCCGTGATTTTTTCAACGTTCTCTGGGGAATAATCCTCCTTCATTACCTCCTGCTTGAAGTACTCGAATCCGTAGGTTCTCTGCTTTATGAACTCCTCGTCGTACCAGCCGTTCTTGATTATCTCGTGGCATATTCCGTAAACCAAAGCAACATCCGTTCCCGGTCTAAATTGCAGATGCAAATCGCTTACAGCTGCAGTTCTACTGAATCTGGGATCACAGCAGATTAGGATTGCCCCCCTCTTTTTAGCTTCGTAAATGTGGTAGAAGCTGACTGGATGGGCTTCACTTGGATTTGAGAAGAAGATTATGCACTTCGCATGCCTCATGTCGTTGAAGTTGTTTGTCATAGCACCGTAACCCCAAGTGTTACCCAAACCTGCAACGGTTGTAGAGTGGCATATTCTCGCCTGGTGATCGATGTTGTTTGAACCCCAGAATGCCATAAACTTCCTCTGCAGGTAAGCCATCTCCGTACTTACCTTAGCTGAACCTGCAAAGAATACCGCATCAGGTCCGTACTTCTGTCTAACCTCATGCAACTTCTTGGCTATGATCTCCAATGCCTCATCCCAGCTGATCTTCTCCCACTTTCCGTTCCTCTTTATCATCGGATACTTGAGCCTTCTTGGAGAGTGGACGATGTAGTTTGCCGATGCTCCTTTACAGCACAACTTTCCTCTGTTTATCGGATTGTTTGTCCAAGGCTCAATCCAGAGCCACTGATCGTCCTTAACAACTGCAAGCATTCCACATCCAACGGCACAACCGGTGCAGATTGTTTTGACAAGCTTGTAACCCTTCTCCTGCTCCTTCTTTTGAACCTCCTCAGCCTTTCTGACTATGTCACCCTTAGCGTATTTCAACAGCCCACCAGCAACAGCCAAGCTGATCGCTGAAGCTTTTAAGAAGTCTCTTCTTGTTAGTTTCAGCTTCATCGAGACACCTCCTACAAGGAAAACTTTAGAGTCATAAAAATATAAAATTTTCGATATTCAAATATGCACGGTCGGAAATATTTTGAAACCAAAAGCGATTTAACTTAGGGACTACAATCCAAAAGGTATGATCGTAATCTGCAAAAAACTTGGGATAGATTTTGAAGGTAAAGTTGTTGAGAGCTGTGATGAGGATTTTGACGTTGAAGGATACACGGTTTTTACGTGCCCGGCTCTGTATCACAAGGTCAAGGACAAGGTTGCGGATTACAAAGTTTTGGATTTGAGGGTTCTGAAGGCTTTTAGAAATCCGAATGAAGTTGCAAGGGCAATATTGACCGCTGAGAGCATTTATCAGGAGCCGGAATTTGAAACCGTTGACGTTGGAAACTCGGTGATTTACGTTGGAGACAACTTGGAGATTATAAGGGAGCTGTCGTTACACTGCGACCTTATCGTAATAACGCAGAACGAGGATACGATCAGAGAGCTTTACCCCTACGAGATTAGGGTGATAAGGGGTAAGGTGAAAGGTGTGGAGGGATCGATAGGGAAGTTTAAGGTTCACGTTGAGGGTCACGATGTCGTTAGGGGAAAGGATGTTGACGTTGTCGAGGCTGGACAGGTTATCTATCCGAATTTTGAAGGTCGTGTTGAGGGAATATACAGCGACGAATTTTTGGGGGCTTTCAAGGTTCTTTCAAACTTGGGCGGATTCATGAAGTTGGTTGCGGTCAAGGTCAATCCAGACGTTTGTGGTGCAATGAAGAGCGGTATAGTTGGGTGCACCTTCTGTCTCAATTGTCCAAATTCCGCCATAAAGCTAAACAAGGTTTGGAACAGGATTGAAGTCGATTTGACATCCTGCAGAGCATGTGGCTTCTGCTCATCGATATGCTTTACATCCGCAATGGAAAACAAGGTTCTTTCACACGACAAACTTATAGAAAAGATCGAAAGGGTTTCGGAGGTTACGAAGTTAGATACGATTGCGTTCGTTTGCGAGAGGTCTTTGGGAGAACTTTACAAATTCAAGAACTTGCCCGATGTGGCAATTATAACCGTTCCGTGCTTGAATCACGTGAACGAAGTTCACTACCTCTACACAGCTCTGAAGGGTTTCAAAGTCTTGGCTATTCCGTGCGACTGCAACTTCAAAACAGACTGCTTCGACATAGCGGTAAAGACTCTAAGAGCTTTCGGGTTCGATTGCCTTAGGATTGCAAGATGGGAAGATTTTGAAAACGTTTTCGAAGAGTTGAGAAAAGCTAGGGTTCCCAAAGTTGAATTCGAGCTTAGGGGAAAGAACAAGAGAGAGATGTGGTTGAGTCTGGTAGAATCTCTGATGGTTTACGACTTAAAGGAAAGAGTTTTCGAATCTAAGCACTTCGGAAAGATAAAAATCGATGACAACTGCACACTCTGCAATACTTGCATAAACTTCTGTCCGATGGAGGCGATTAGGAAGGATGAAGGAAAAATCCTGTTCAACCACGCACTCTGCATAGCTTGTGAGATGTGTGCAAAAGCATGTCCAGAAAAGGCTATCACGGTTGAGAAGGTTTTAGATTTTGGAGATTTGGGTGAGAAGGTAGTTTTCGAGGATGAGATGATAAGATGTCCAAGGTGCGGTAAACCCCACATATCGAAGAGAGCCTACGAAAAGCTGAAAGCCTTGACGGGAATGGAGAAGTCTCTGCTCTTTTGCAAAGAGTGCAGACCTAAGATAATCCTCGAAGGAGTTTATGAAGAGATAGTTAGGGAGATTGAGGAGATGAGAAGGAGGAGGTTGGGTGAGTGATATGGAGTTTGAGGATGTCGTAAGGGGTAGGATGGGAATGTATTCGTTCTTTTCATCGGTCTTCATAGACGTTCCTCCGAAGGAACTGCTTAGGGATTTGTATGAGGGTAAGGTCGAGTTTCCAAAGCTTGAGGGAGTTGAAACAGTCAAAGGTTATCCGAAGAACTTCAACTCGTTTGAAGATTTTGAGAGGGCTATAAGGCAGGAGTACACTGCAGTTTTTATTGGTCCCTTCAGTGACTACGTTTCCCTATACCAATCCGACTACGAAGGGGATTATCCCTACGGGAACGTCACTCTTAGAGTGAAGGAGATGTTCAGAAGGTTTGGATACGAGTGCGTTCACAGAGAACCAGCTGATCACTTGGGAGTTTACATGGCGTTCATGGCTGAAAGCTGTAAGGAACTTCTAAACGGAAAGATGGATGAGCTTAAGAAGCAGAGAGAGGTTATGAAGGAACTTGAGAGATGGGTCTTCGAATTCTGCAGTAAGGTTGAGGAGCATCCTGAGGCGAAGTTTTACAGAGGCATAGCTAAAATGTTGAAAGATTTTATAAAAATTGATAAAAATTTAATAGAGGAAC
>CAYMRE010000026.1:0-10429 GCA_964392755.1 uncultured archaeon | reverse complement strand
TTTAGCGCTTCTCTCTGGGCATGCATATTATCTCCTTTATCTGTGCGTCGAAGAAGTTGTTCATGTGTGCCGGTCTTATTACAACTGCCGTGTCTGCACCTCTACTTCTCCCACCAACAGCTACAACTTCCTCTATGGGTATAGCTCCGCTGTCTGCAGCCATTATCGTTATCTCAACACACACCTTCAATCCATGACCGAACAAAGCTCTCAAAGCCTCAGCAACCGCTTCGGTCCTCGATAGACCTCCGAACTTCCTCGTAAAACTCCTCTCCAATCCAGATAGGATGTGACTCTGCCTGACTATTGTAACTCCATTCCTCCTCAAAAACTCTTCGATCTCCGGTTGCATCGAATTTACTCCCTCCTCGTAAAAACCCGTATGGTACGTTACCACAACCAAGTTAATGTCTTTGTCCTTGACGAGCTCGTAAGCTTTCATTCCAGTCTCTCCGCTTGAGGAAGCGACAACGAGATATTTGATCCCAAGTTCCTCACATCTCTCAACAGCAAGCTTAAGTGTGGTGTCGGTGTTCATGTAGCCGGGCTTGTCGAAGTAAACGATCTTTCTCTCGATCATGTGCTCAAGCTAATCAGTAGGATTATAGACATTACCATTAAGACTATCGTCAGAATCAGAGCGTAGAAAGCATATTTCGAATCTCCGAAGACTATCGGTATAGGTCCTATTAGCACAACCCCTCCCGTCTTAACCTCCCTCTTTCGCTTCTCTTCGCGTTCTTCTCTAAAAGCCTTTTGCAATTCTATATCCCCTTCTTCGAACTCCTCGAAGCTTTCAACTCTAAAATCCGTCGTAAGACCCAAGATTATCAGAAATATTCCCAAGAATATCAGAACCAAAGCCAACAGCCAAATCATCCTACCACCTCGCTAAGATTAGCATAAATGTTAAGAGTATCAAAGCCAAAACTATTCCAAAGATAACAATATCCGGTGAAGAGCCGAAGACGATTGGAAAGGGTCCAATTATTATCACACCGCCGTAGTGAACGTGTCCGGCACTCAATCCAAGCAAGGCTATTCCGATGAAGATCAAGGCAATCCCTACGAATATCAAGTCAATACGCATGACAATAGATAAGCCTTTTCTGCAGTTAAGTTTAGCGGATGTAATGGTCAGGCTTAAGGGATTCAAGGAGAGGATAATGGTCAGAGATGCGATCAAAGCCCTCGAAGGTGTAAGTTTTAAGAGGATAGATTCCGAGATCGTTGAGATAACGAAGGCATGTGGTAGGATTTTAGCTGAGGATGTCATTGCAAAATACAACGTTCCACACTTCGACAGATCCGCAGTTGATGGTTACGCTGTTGTTGCTGAAGATACCTTTGGTGCTAATTTGAACAATCCCGTAATGCTCAAAATCGTTGGAGAGGTGGAGATGGGTGAAAAACCCATCGAAATGAGTAGAGGTACGGCGGTTCGAGTTTCAACGGGTTCAGCTTTGCCAAAGGGGGCTAATGCAGTTGTAATGCTCGAATACACGAAAGAGGTTGGAGAGTTCGTTGAAATATACAGACCCGTAGTCCCTTTTGAGAACGTTTCTAAAGAGGGAGAGGATGTAAAAGCCGGGGAGATTGTTCTGAAGGCTGGTGAGATTCTGCAACCGCAGGATATAGGTGTTTTAGCCTCTTTAGGTTATTCAAAGGTTAAGGTTTTGAGAAGACCAAAAGTTGTGATAGTATCCACTGGCAACGAGCTTGTCGAGATCGGAGAAAAGCTCGATGTGGGAAAGGTTGTGAATTCGAACGCCTATATGCTGTCCTGTGCATTGAAAACCTACAACTGCGAACCTTCAATTTATGGAATCGTCAGGGACAACTTCGATGAGTTGAGAAAAGCGCTGATTCAAGCTTTGAATGTGAGTGACTGCGTCATTACAACTGGTGGTACTTCCGTAGGTAAGGGTGATTTGGTTCCGGAGGTTGTTAAGGAACTGGGCGAAATCGTCTTTCACGGAATATCGATAAAACCGGGGATGCCCACTGGCTTGGGAGTTGTTGATGGAAAGCCAGTCTTGATGCTCTCTGGATTTCCAGTTGCATGCCTAATAGGCTTTGAACTCATATTCCCACACGTTTTAGCCAAGCTAACTGGTGTGAGGGTTGTGAAGCGTAGAGGGGAAGTTGTTAAAGCCAAGCTGAAGAGGAGAATTCCTTCAAAAGCTGGAGTGAGAACATTTGCAAGGGTGATTTACAGGGATGGCTTTGCAGAGCCTCTTATGACTTCTGGCTCAGGTATTTTGACTTCTATGGTTAGAGCGAACGGTATAGTTGTAGTTCCAGAGGAGAAGGAGGGATTTGAGGAGGGAGAGGTTGTCGATGTAATTCTTGTGAGAGATTTAGTTGAGAGGGTTACCTAAACACGTGCCTCTTCACACCTTTCATTCTGATCAAAGGCTTTGAGAGATGCCTTCTTGCGCACGGAGGGACTTCGTAAAAGCCAGTGTCTAAATACCTTTCAACCTTCCTTTTAACCTTCTCGAACGCTTTCGTTTTGCACTTCCTGCACCTAAACCCCTTACCCCTGCCAGCGGATTCCATCCTTTTACCGCAAATCGGACAGATCGGATTCTCTTCAACCCAAATCTCAGCAACTTCTATCACGTTTATCTTCTCCAAGTTTATCGTTTTCCTCTTCATCGAGCCGTAGACCTCAACGAGATCACCCTTCCTCAACTGTCTAACTACCTCTCTAAACTGCTTTGTAGGTTCGAATGCGGCACATTTAACCTCTCCAAACTTGGTTTCGATGTGAAAGAATACGTGTCCACCAGTTATCTCATACGGCTCAACCGTCACAACTCCTTTAAGAATGTAGGAGTGAAAGTCTTCAAGTCTCTCAACCTCGCTCTCGTGAATCAGATGCATATCCGTTCCCTGATTCGTTATGAATACCATGTATTTGTCTATTGGCTCAGTTTTCACCATTTCAAAGGCTTTCATCACAGCATTGAAATCGTCCCCTCTGATTCCAAACAGGACTGGATCGGGTGAATTGGGCACGGCAACGACAACCTCGTTCATCCAATCGACGGTATCCCACGTTAAAGGATAGGTTTCGTAGTCAGCATCGAAAAAGCTCTCCTCATCGAACTCTCTTGGCTTTCCAAACCTTTCAGGCTTCCTGTAAGCTAAAACCTCTATTGTTCTATCTGGTAACTCCAAGCCTACAGATGCCAAAGCTCCAATCAATCCTCTGCCCTTCTTGAACTTCAGATGAGGGATCATGTACTTCCCAATAATGAAAAGGGCAGTGTCCAAAGATACAACATCCCTGACAACCTTCAAAGCGTATCTCGATAGGTAATCCATAGCCTCGCTTTCGTCATCTACGAAGACCACACCGGGATTGGTGTTTTCATCTTCAAGCTCCGCATACTCCTCAACGACCTCTCTCGCAATGTCTATTACCTCGTCTCTCTTTCCATCATCAACTTCCAAAAGAAATGAAACAGCACCATTTCCTCTCGTCTTGTAAGGAATTGTCGGATTCAGCCTTATGAGGCGGGGAAAACCTATGAGCTTTCCTACTTTCTCTTTCTCAAGCCTTTCGATCATTATGGTTGCCAAGTAGGTTGTACACATTCCCTTCCTTGAATCGGTGTCGTCTATTCCGATCCAGAGTTTCATACCTTCCTCGGATCGGTTATCTCACCGTAGATTGCTGAAGCTGCGGCTGTGGCTGGAGAGCAGAGATATATAAACCCCTTGGGGCTTCCCTGCCTTCCGACGAAGTTCCTGTTAGATGTTGAAAGGCTGACCTCTCCACCCGCAATTAATCCAAAACTACCGCCCATGCAAGGACCACAGCACGGGAACTCTACTATAGCCCCAGCATCCACGAGCTTTTCGATGATTCCGTCCTTTAAAGCCTTGATGTAAATCCTTTTACTCGCTGGAACTACTATCAGCCTAACTCCCCTTGCAACACTTTCCCCTTCAAGTATATCGGAAGCTATCTTCAAATCCTCGTACCTACCGTTCGTGCACGAGCCTATGAAAACCTGATCGATCTTAGTTCCTTCAACCTCCTCAACATCTACAACGTTATCGACTCTGTGTGGCTTAGCCACTTGCGGAGACATATCGGTTACGTCCAATTCAACGATCTTCTCGTACTTGGCATCCTCATCGCTCTTAAGCTCTTCAACATCGCCATCAAACTCTATTCCCATCTCCTTGAGATATTCAAGAGTAACTTTATCGGGTTCAACTATTCCCGTCTTTCCACCCATCTCAACCGCCATGTTGCACATCGTAAGCCTCTCACTAACGTTCAGCTTTCTCACGACATCTCCTCCAAACTCACACGCCTTGTAAGTAGCACCCTTTGCCGAAACCATCCCTATCAGCTTGAGGATTATATCTTTGCCGTAAACGTGCTTCCCCAACTTCCCGTTTATCTCAAACCTGATCGTCTCAGGCACCTTAAACCACAGCTTTCCAGATGCGAAGACACAGCCCATATCGGTCGATCCAACTCCCGTTGCAAAGGCTCCCAAAGCTCCGTAAGTGCATGTGTGTGAATCCGCTCCGACTACAAGCATTCCCGGTTTAACATGCCTCTCAACCATTATCTGATGTGCTATTCCCTCTCCAACATCGTAGAGAATCACTCCTTCTTCCTTGGCAAATTCCCTCAGCATCTTGTGGTTTTCAGCTGCGGTTACGCTGTCAGCCGGTGCTTGATGATCAAAAACTATGACGATCTTATCAGGATCGAAAACACCTTTTCCCTTAATTTCCCTGAAAGCCTTTACAGCTAAAGGAGCCGTTATGTCGTTAGCCATTGCCATGTCCACTGGAGCGAAAACGAACTCACCAGCCTTAACATCTCTTCCGCAAGCCCTTGAGAATATCTTCTCTGTGATAGTCCGACCCATGCTGAAAATTGGAAGGGATTATTTAAATGTTGATGCTCAGACCAAACCTTCCAAAGCCTTATCAACAGCCTCTTCGGGAGTTTCGGCAATCTCTACACCGGGTAAAACAACCTCTGGCTCTATCGCAACAACCTTCTTACCCAATTTGAGCGCTATAGCCATCTCAGAAATCGTTCCGTAACCACCTCCCACAGCAATCATAGCATCACAGCTCTGGGCGATTACGACGTTCCTCGCATGACCCATGTCCGTGACTACGACGACGTCAATGTATTGGTTCGCATCCTCCTTTCTATCACTCGGAATTATACCTACGGTTAAACCACCTTTGAGCTTGGCTCCAGCTGCGGAAGCTTCCATAACTCCGCCTAATCCTCCGTTTATGACTACGCATCCCCTCTCAGCTAAGAGTCTTCCAACCTCATAAGCGATGTGGTACAGTCTCTCATCACACCTCTCACTTCCAACCACAGCTATCTGTATCATGTCTGCAAATCTTCAACAATTGATTATTGCTTTTTACGTTGTAACGCTGAGGTTTAGGCATTTCATGAAACATCTTTCGATTTCGTTTCCGGGGTTTAGCTTTATGATTTTACCACTCTTGAGAGCGTCGATTATGTCTGCAATTGGGTGTGAACTGTTCATAATTTTTTTAGCCAGATAGTAGTCGCATATTATCGTCATGTTGGCATCTTCGGCAACGTCACCTATTACACCGTAGGTCGTCCCGTTTTCAGTTACGAGTGTCCAAGAGTTGTTACCGTGTTCGGTTATGAAAATAACGTTTATCTTATGGTTTTTTGGTATCGTGTATTCGTAAAGACCGAAATCATCCGAATCCATTACCTTTGCAAGATTAAACGTGTGCACGATCGGTAGGGCTAAAGTCGTTACGAACATCAGTACAAGTAGACAAAACATCAGAAAGATTCTCACGACGGGTCACCGTTGTTTTTAGTTAGTCAATAGCATATTAATCTTTCGATTTTTATCGGTCTTAATTATAATCACAATTGTTATCTCCGTTATCGAAGTGAATTTAGGTTTTGCTAAACTGATGTACTTACAAAACCTCTTCGGGATTTTTAAACCCGACGGACGTGTAGGAATCATGGAATTCGTAAAATGCGTTGAAAGCTGTTACGGATTCGAGGAAACCGTAGAAAAGCTAAAAAATGAAAGCGAACGAAAGGGATGGAAAGTCGTAAACGTTATAGACCTCAGAAAAAGTTTGGGTAAGGACGTAGTAATATTGGAAATTTGCAAGAGCGAATTTGCCAAAAAAGTTTTGGACGACGAAAGAAACTATTGGATCTCCGCAATGATGCCTTGCAGGCTTTCGGTGTGTAAGCAGAGCGAAGGTGTGTTCGTTTACGGTGTAAACATGGATGCATTTGCTCAAATGATCGGAGGAGAGCTTGGAAATCTGCTAAGTGATGTTGCTAAGGAGGAGGAAGAGATCGTAAACGTCGTTCAAATTACGTAAACGTTTAATACAGACGTGAAATCTTGAAATCCACATGAAAAGTTTACCAGTAATTGCGGTGGCGTTCGTACTGATAACATCGATGTACGTTTACTACGATAAAGATGTAAAGGTTGTCATAAACTACGAGCTTGACGGAAAAGAAATGTTTGGAGTCTACCTCTTCGGAACCGATAAGATTAGGGACGATGTACTTTCCATTTTTAGATCGGGTGATTTCACGGTTCTGAAACTTGATTTCAATAAGGCTATCGTTAAATTTGAAGCTCAGGATTTCGGAAGTTACAGATTCTTTAAGGGTGTTAAGCTCGCTCATCCCGTAAACATGACGATTTTTCTGTCTAAAACAGTTTCTTTGAACTTGACTTCCGACGAAATTCCGCAAGCCTACATCTTTGAATAAGATTTAAAACGTCTCACACCAAATCCTTTCAATGCTGAATACCCTACTGAAGTTGGCCAAGGAACTCGCGAGGAAAATAAATACGGATAAAATAGTCCTAATCACGAAGAGCGATTTCGATTTTGAGGACGACGAATTTTCGATATTTGTAGCTCCGAAAAGATTCGTTACGATGCTTGAGAGTATGTTCTACACCATAGCTGAAGAAGAGCTCAGCGGTAAGGACATATTCGAAAGGTCTTTGGCATTTCTTCAGGTAAGTGAGATTACTCCCCTTCAGATGTACCTTAAGGGTATCGAACTGAAAGGGGGAGTTGTCGGTGTTCTCGATCTCGACATACTGAAGGGATTGATGGTTATAGATCTTGAGAGGAGTAGGTTGCAGAAGGCTTTGAACGAATGTGCCGAAAGGATAAATCCAAACGTACTAAAAGCTGTTCTCACAGTTGCAATAAACATAGCCCAAAAGGGAAGGGAGGGTAAAAAGGTGGGAACGGGATTCGTAATAGGTGACGTTGAGGAAGTTTTAAAGAGGTCGAGACAGCTGGTTATAAACCCCTACGAGTGCCACGGTGTCGAGGAGAAGGATATAAAGAATCCTGCAAACTGGGAGAGCGTCATGGAGTTTGCTCAGCTTGACGGCGTCTTCGTTTTGGATGAAGATGGGATAATAGTTTCTGCAGGTAGGTATTTGGAGGTTTCCGTTAAAGATTTGAAGATTGCAAAAGGTTTTGGTGCGAGACATCTGGCATGTGCGGCGATAACGAGGGAAACCGAGGCGATAGCTGTTGTTGTATCCGAAAGTGGCGACATTAGAGTCTATAAGGATGGTGAGGAGATACTCGTCATAGACTCTACCGTCATCTAAACGATGAGATCCAAGTTCTTAAAGACTTCAGTTCTTCCCCCAACTTTCCTCCACTCCTCAACGACGTCTATGTCCCCTCCACCGTAGTATCCGTCTGGGTACTTCCTTATCTTTACAGCAACTGGCAATTTTACAGCTGAGCCGACTATGACCGCTTCTCCCCTTCCCAAGGATGCTATATCGTTAAGCAAATCTTCGCTTATCTGCTCGCTCGCCTGCTGTACATACCTCTGATCGTTGGGTTCAACTATCCTCAATATTATCTTGGTGTTACATTGGCTTAAGATGTCGTCGTTTATCTTCTTTGGTCTTTGAGATATTATGCCAATTCCAACTCCAAACTTCCTCCCCTCTCTCGCAATTCTCGAAAGCCATCTTACAACTTCGCTGTCATCATTCTTCGGGGCGAATATGTGTCCCTCTTCAATGATTATCAAAACTGGAGCTTCGATTATCGGGCAGTTCCTCCTCCACTCCGTGTTACCTCTGACGTACCTTATCCTGCCCTTGAGTATGTTTCTGAGGAGGTAAGCGACGATTATCCGCATCTGATTCTCATCGAAACCGCTCAAGTTCACCACGTTGAGGTAACCGGTTCTCATGTTCGCTAAGGTGTCTTCATTTGTCAGCAAGTCTTCGTAGTTGCTCTGAAACCTTATTACGTAATCTCTCACCCTTAAAAGGGAATCGAGGTCTCTCTGCCTCGTCAACCTTGCAACCTTTCTCCTGCCCTTGTAATCCACGAACTCAACTTCACCGTTCTCTTCAGCAACCTCTATCCAGTTCTCCGCAAGCTCCAAAACTCTCTCAACGAAGTCCCTACCGCTGTAACCCTCGTGCTTGGCAGTTGTAAACATTCTCTCCAAATGCAACCTCTGAACGTTTGCATCTCTACTGACTCCCAATAGAGAGGCGAATTCCCAAGGTTCGAGCGTTTCAGGTCTTATTCCAACTGGTAGAACCTTCCTTCTTTTACAACTCCCATCTGAGAATGTGAAATGCACGTATTCCCCGTGGGGGTCTATCAAAACTACGGTTCCGTTGAACTTCCGAACTATCTGATCCATTATAACACAAGCCGTGTTGGATTTACCTCCTCCCGTCACGGATAGAATTGCGAAATGCCTCAGAACGAGTTCTTTAACGTTCAATCCCACTTCGACACTCTCTCTTGCAAGCAAATTTCCAACAACTATCGAGTTCTCATCGCACCTAAATATCTCTTTCAAAAGTTCGTCCTCTGCAAGCCTAACTTCAGAACTGGGTTTAACTGGTACTCTGTTGGGTCTTATATCTCCGTCTTCAACAACCCCCAAAACTCTTGCAGTTGCTATTACTATGTCGTTCATCTCTATCAGAGTCTTCGAAAATCCTACGTGCTTGAGGAGGTATTCGAATGAGAAGTGATCGTCTTCAATAAGCTTGTTCAGGTTGGAAATTTCTTTAACGACACCCAAAACGATTTCGCCATCCCTATTCTCGGTAACGACAAACTCACCAAATTTGGGTATGTTGATGGGATTTACTGCGAAATTGAAGTGGTTAGTTGTTGCTCTACCGAACACCAAGCCAATCATCGAATGCCGTTGCTTTCAAGTCTATTAATGTTTTGCTCTCAGTTTCTCGATTAACCTTCTCTTCTTCTCGCAATCTACAAGAGCATGCTCTAACACTTCTTCGATGCGTGAGACGGGTATTATCTCAATCCTACCCTTGTGCTCCGCATCTAAAAGAACGTCATCGATGTTGTCTTTCGGAATTATAACCTTCTTCAATCCAGCCTGAATTGCTGCCTCAATCTTCTGCGTGACTCCTCCAACTGGTAAAACGTCACCTCTAACGCTCAAGCTACCGGTCATCGCAACACTCTGATCAACCGGAATGTTTTCAAGAGCAGAAATTACAGCTGTAGCAACGCTTATGCTTGCGGAATCACCCTCCACACCCTCATAGGTACCTACGAACTGAATGTGGATGTCGTAGTTTGTAATATCTCTTCCCGTGTATTTCTTGATTATTGCTGAAACGTTCATTACCGCTTCTCTCGCAATCTCCTGCAATCTACCAGTAGCAATAACCCTTCCCTCCTCCTTGCTCATAGCTGGGGTAACTTCAGCTATTATGGGCAAAACTATTCCTGCTGAATGTCCTATAACAGCCAATCCGTTTACCCTTCCGATCTCGCTACCTTCGGTCTTGAACAGCTTATAGTCCTTTCTTCTCTCAATGTATTCGTCAGCATACTGCTCCTCTATCGTCTTTGCAATCTGCTTAGCTTTAAGAACGTGTTCAAGCTTCACAATATCACTACCCTCGCTCTTGGCAATGTCCCCTGCTGTCCTAACCAAACCTCCGAGCTCTCTAAGCCTCAAGGTAAGGTGTCCTCTCCTTCCCGCTCTCCTTCTCGCCTCTCTTATTATCTCCGCAACTGCTTCCCTCGTGAAGTGTGGAATCTTACCGTCTCTAATCACTTCCTGAGCTACGAACCTTACGAGCTTTCTGCGGTTTTCAGGTGTGTCTGGCATGGTATCGTTCATGTAGACTTCGTAACCGTAACCCTCAATTCTGCTCCTCAAAGCTGGATGCATTCCCATTAAAGCGTCCATGTTTCCTGCGGCAACTAAGATGAAATCGCAGGGAACTGGTTCAGTTCTAACCATCGCTCCACTTGAGCGCTCACTTTGACCAGTTATGGGGAACTTCTTCTCCTGCATCGCTGTAAGTAGCTTCTGCTGTGATTCGATTGTTAGCGTGTTTATCTCGTC
>CAYMRE010000025.1:0-10532 GCA_964392755.1 uncultured archaeon | reverse complement strand
GGTAGAGTGGAGCGAAGTGGTAAGAAAAGCCATTGTTGAGAAATAAAGATTAAACAAAGATTAAATCTCAACTAAAACAATCGCATTCTCCGTTTCGAGAACTTCAACCGCCTCTCCTTTGACTACCTTCTCAATTTCAACATCGAACCAGTCGCTCTTAACTTCCACTTCCCTTCCATCCAAGCTGACTATTACACTCTTACCCTCGAAGAGCTTCAGCTTCTCCTCATCACTCAAGTTTTCAACGGCTTTGACCAAATCCTTAGCCTTCTCTTTGAACATTGGGCCGATTACTCCGAACTTCGGCTTTATCCTCTTAACCCTGACCTCTATGTTGGGCATTTCTTTCAAAAGCTCTACACTCGCATTCAAAGCTCCAGCTACGTCTCTCGTATCGATCTCAACGGATGCGTAAATCTTCACAGATTTTAGGGGTGCATTCAAAGCCATACCCTTGTCATGCTTGAACCTTCTAACCGCAACGACTATTTCCTTGATAAGCTCACCTCTCCTTTCGGCTTCTTCATCTATGAACTCCTCTTCAACCTCAGGATAGCTCTGCAGATGCACACTTTCAACCTTTTCACCCATAGCCTCATGCAACCTGTGCCAGCACTCCTCAGCCAAGAAGGGTGTGAAAGGAGCCAATAACCTCGTCAGAGTACTAACGACCTTGTAGAGAGTAAATCTCGCTGGGATTTTCTCTTCTTCAGTTCCAGAGTAGAGTCTGTTCTTAACTATCTCGAGATAGTTGTCCGCAAACTCGTACCAAGTGAAGCTCCTTATAGCTTTCAAGGCTTTGTCAAACCTGTAAGCACTCATGGATTCATCAACTTCCTTCACGAGCTTCATCAACTTCGAAAGAATCCATCTGTCGGCATCTCTCAGCAATTCGGGCTTGTATGCAGGTTTCTCCTTCAAATGCATCGTTACAAATCTGACTATGCTCCAGAACTTCTGCTCGAATCTGTAAGCTGACTTAATCTCCTTCCAGCTGAAGGCTACATCCTCTCCGATTACGCCTGTTGCAACCCACTGCCTCAAAGCGTCAGCACCATACTTTTCGATTATCTCCTCCGGCGAGATAACGTTACCTAAGCTCTTACTCATCTTCCTGCCATCCTCTCCGAGCACCATCCCGTTTATGACGATTTCGTACCAAGGGATCTCACCAACCAAAGCTAAAGAACGCAGAATCGTGTAGAAGGCCCAAGTTCTGATTATGTCGTGCCCCTGAGGTCTCAAATGTGTGGGGTACTCCTTTAAGTCTGGCCACCCGCAGATCACGAGAGATGTAATGGATGAATCCATCCAAGTGTCCAGAACGTCAGTTTCTCCTTCGAATTCATTGCTACCGCACTTCGGACACGGCTTCTTAGGCATATCCTTTGTTGGATCGACAGGCAACCACTCCTCTTCCGCAACAACTATCTCACCGCAGTTCTTACAATACCAGACTGGAATAGGGGTCGCAAAAATCCTCTGCCTGCTTATGACCCAGTCCCACTCCATCGATTCAACCCAGTCTATCAATCTCTGAAGCATGTGCTCTGGAACCCACTTTATTCTTTTCGCATTCTCGATTATCTTCTCCTTCTCAACCTTGACGAACCACTGATTCTCGGCAATTATCTCAACTGGCGTTTTACATCTCCAGCAAACACCCACATTTTGCTCCACCGTTTCCTGCTTGAGCAACCTCCCCTCTCTATCCAAATCCTCCAAAATCTTTTCCCTGGCTTCCCTCGTCGTTAAACCTTCGTACTTGCCAGCCAGTTCGTTCAACCTTCCATCCTTGTTCAAAACAGCCCTTAAGGGAAGTTTGTGCTTCTTCCACCACCTGACATCCTGCTTATCACCGAACGTACATATCATTACGATTCCAGTTCCAAACTCTGGATCAACATCTTCATCCGCAATTATCGGTACCTCATAACCGAAGAGTGGAACTTCAACATTCTTACCGACCAAATGTTTGTATCTTTCATCCTCAGGATGGACAGCAATTGCAACACACGCTGGAATCAACTCAGGACGGGTTGTTGCGATCACAACGTCATCTCCAAACCTTATGTAGTTCAGCTTGGTCTTGCCCTTCTTGTACTCTATCTCAGCCAAAGCTATGGTAGTCTGACATCTCGGGCAGAATACAACGGGATGGTAGTCCTTGTAGATCAAGCCCTTCTTGTACATTTTGACAAAGGACAGCTGTGTCTTGGTGTAGTACTCAGGATACATCGTTATGTACTCCTTGCTCCAGTCTACGCTGAAACCAAGCCTTCTCATGGTTTGCCTCATCTTCTCGATGTTTTTCATCGTAAACTCCCTGCATAGCCTTCTAAATTCTTCTCTCGGTACATCATTCTTGCTTATTCCATAAATCTCCTCAACCTTAACCTCAGTGGGCAATCCGTGACAGTCCCAGCCTTGTGGGAACATAACTTCGTAGCCCTTCATCCTCTTGTACCTTGCTATGAAATCGATGTAGCACCAGTTTAGGGCATTTCCAAGATGAAATGAGCCTGTTGGGTAGGGTGGCGGAGTGTCGATGATGTAATGCGGTTTCTTTGAGTTCCAGTCGAAGTAATACATCTCATCCTTCCAAAGCTTCAGCCACTTCTCTTCAACCTCTTTAGCATTGTACTCCTTCTCCACGATCTCACCTCACGTAGTTTCTCAAAGTTAATCCGTTAACCTCAACCTCAACGACATCACCACTCCTCAACATTCCTACGCCAGCGGGAGTTCCAGTTGCGATTACGTCTCCTTTTTCAAGCGTCATAACGTTGGATATGAACTCAATGAGCGTGGGGATATCGAATATTAAATTTGACGTATCGGATTTTTGAACGACTCTACCGTTCAACCTCGTCTTTATCTTAAGTTTCTCGGGCATTTCCGTAACTATATACGGACCTATAGGTGCAAACGTATCGAAGCTTTTGGCACGTGTCCACTGCCCATCTTTGCTTTGCAAATCTCTGGCAGTTACGTCATTAAAGCACGTGTACCCCAAAACGTAATCCATAGCCTCCTCCCTTTTAACGTTCTTGCACTTCTTGCCAATAACAACGGCAATCTCCCCTTCGTAATCAACCCTCCTCGAAATCTTTGGCATGACTATTACATCTTCGTGACCTATCACCGCTGAAGGAGGTTTAAGGAAAATTATAGGCTCCTCTGGGATTTCCATGTTGAGTTCTTCCGCATGGTCTACGTAGTTTAAGCCTACGCAGACTATCTTTGTAGGTTTTACGGGCGGGAGAAATCGATAATCTTCGATTTCGTACCCATCTATAACGACCTTTCCTCCATCAACTTCAAAGTAACCCTCGTAGATTTCGCCTCTGTGGAGTATCCTGCCAAACATCATGCTTCACCGAAGGTGTCAAGAGTGGTAAGGCTCTTTAAATTCTTCTCATAAGCTGATAGAGCCTCAAGCCTATAATCCTCCAATAGAACTACTTTCAAATCATCGACAGGCATCTCAAGCCTTATTTCCCTTGTTCTACCGTATCGACCCTTCGATATTACGATGGAGTTTATTATTCCGAGCATATCCAGTTCAGAAATCAAATCACTCACCCTTCTCTGCGTTAAGGCATCTAAGCCAATCTTCTTACAGAGATTTCTGTAAACGGTGTAAACTTCACCAGTCGTAAACTTCCTGTAACCAGATTCCGTAAGAACGATCATTCCGAACAGCAGAACTTTGCTGTGAGTTGGTAGAGTCCTTACGGTTTCTGCAATCTGGTCGCTCTCAATCTTCTTTACCGCTTTCTTTACATGCTCCCTCGTAACTCTGTCAGCACCTTCCCTCTCAGCGATTTCACCACTAACCCTAAGCAAATCCAACGCTTTCCTTGCATCTCCGTGTTCTTGAGCGGCTAAAGCTGAGCAGAACGGAATCACATCGTCATCTAAAACATCCTCATAGAAGGCGAGTTTCGCCCTCTGCTCAAGTATATCCCTAAGCTGTTCAGCGTTGTACGGTGGGAATACGAGTTCCTCCTCACTTAGGGAGCTTATGACTCTCGGGTCTAAAAAGCTCTTGAACTTCAAATCGTTTGATATACCTATTATACTCACCTTCGCATTGATCAATTCGGAGTTTATCCTTGTTAGGTTGTAGAGAGCCTCATCACCTTTTTTGGCTAACTTGTCTATCTCATCTAAGACTATTATGACTACCTGCTTTCTCAAATCTAAAGCTTTTTTCATCTCTTCGTAAACGTGATCCGTAGGTAAACCTGTCATGGGAATGTTTCTACCCAAAGCGTTGGCTATCGAAGCGAAAACCCTGTACTGCGTATCGATCAACTCGCAGTTTATGTAGTGTATGAAGCATCTAACTCCGAGCTTCGAACTCATCTCCTCAAGCTGTCTTGCAACGAATTTCACAGTTGCAGTTTTACCAGTCCCAGTCTTACCATAGATTAAAATGTTTGAGGGGGTTTCGTATCTCAAAGCGGGAGCCAATATGGTTGCCAAGGCGTTGATCTGCTCATCTCTGTGCGGTAGCTCGTCGGGAGTGTAGGTGTGACGCAAAACATCTCTATTCTTAAATATTCTGCTGGATGAGAGTATCCTCTCGAAGATGTTCATGGTATCTTCTCGCTATGAACTCAAACATATAAGGCTTCCGAAATGATTTAAACACAACCGTTCAATTCCGAGCGATGCAAATAGTTAAGAGCCTTAGAGATCAGAAGGATTTCGAAGAGCGGTTTTACGTTAAGGAAGAAGGAGAAACCGATGAAAGATACGGCTGTAATCCGTTCAAGAGACCAATGGAGGAATACATAAGGAAAGGTTTCGTGTGCATAGACAAGCCAATGGGTCCCAGCAGTCACGAAGTTGTCGTTTGGGTTAGAAGAATTCTCGAAGTTGAGAAGACTGGACACACGGGAACTCTCGATCCGAGAGTAACGGGAGTTCTGCCGATAATGATAGAGCAGGCTACAAAGTTGGTGCAGATTCTCCAAGGTTCTGAAAAGGAGTACGTCTGTCTAATGAGGTTACACGGAGACGTTAGGAGAGAGGATATCGAGAGGGTCGTAAAGATGTTTGAAGGTAAAATATACCAGAGACCCCCGCTGAAATCTGCGGTAAAGAAGCGTTTGAGAATTAGAGAAGTTAAAAAGATTGAGATTCTTGAAATAGATGGTAGAGACGTTCTGTTTAAAGTGACTACTGAGGCGGGAACTTACATAAGAAAGCTCTGCACGGATATAGGAGAAGTTTTGGGGTGTGGAGCACACATGCAGGAGCTTAGGAGGACGAGGACTGGAATCTTCACCGAAGATATGTCCTACACCCTCCAAGATTTGCTCGACGCTTACGTTTTCTGGAAGGAGGAAGGAGAGGAAAAATATCTGAGACAGATAATAAAGCCGATGGAGTTAGCAATTGCTGACATTCCAAAGGTGATCGTGAAAGACACAGCTGTAGATGCAATCTGCCACGGTGCGGATTTGACTGCAAGGGGAATCTGTTACATCGAGAAGACAGTTAAGAAGGGTAGAAGAGTTGCAATATTCACGCTTAAGGGGGAATTGGTAGCTTTGGGGGTGGCAACTATGGATGCGGAGGAAATGCTTAGAGCTAAGAAGGGCGTTGTTGTGGATGTTACGAGGGTGATAATGGAGAGAGGAGTGTATCCGAGAGCTTGGAAGAAATGAAAGTGGCTATACTCGTTCCAGTCTCTCCCTTCGAACCCCTTGAAACGATTTTGAAGTCCGTTGAAAGGTTAAAGCGGTTGGATGTGGAAGGTTTCGAAGTTCGAATGGTTTACGTGATTGATAGGAAAAATCCGAATGATGAAAGGATTGATTGTTTGAAGAAGTTGGGAGTGGAGGTTTTAATTAGAAACAACAGCAGAGGTAAGAGGGCTGGAGCGATAAACGATGGCATTGAGTTTTTGATGAATTTTAACCCAAAATACCTTGCGATATTCGATGTAGACTCGAATCCGAGCGTAGATTTTATTAAAAACTGCGTTCAAGCTTTGGAAAATGATGATAAAGCCTACTTAGCTTCGACAAAGAGATACATCTACAACCCAATAAATCTGCCTTCGAAATCCGTTTGGCTCGAATACTACCTCATAAACTTTCTACTCAAGAGGACAAGATTCAAGCAGTTCAATGGATTGATAGGTGTGATCAGGTTCGATCTAATTTCGAAGCATCGTTTGAATGAGAATGCGGTGGCTGAAGATGCGGATTTTGCTACAAGAATGCACTGTTTAGGATACAGAGCTTTACTCGTTGAGGGGAAGCTTTTTGAGCAAGCTCCGATGAGCTGGAGGGACATATTCAACCAGAGATGCAGGTGGTACTACGGTGGGTTGCAACTTTGGAGGTATTTCAGGGATGTTCTGAGAACGAAGAATTGGGGCTTTATAGCCTCTTGGATTTCCTCATTAACACTGACATACATCGTTGCCCTGTTTCTACCCCTTCTACCGCTGGGACTGCCGTACATGGTCTATAAAATAGGATTTAGGGAGGCTTTGAAGGGTTTTGTAGGCTTGACTGTTCACACTTTAATTCTACAGATTGCATCTATCTATTCAGTAGCGAAGTTTTTGATTGGAAAGAGAGTTGAGTGGAAGCCTGTGGAGAGGTTTGAAAAGATCAGCTAACCGGCTCGTAAACTATACCCAACTCTTTAGCGTAACTGTAAGCTACCTCCATCTCCTCAACCGTCGGTCTTCTGGCTATATCTCTATACTTCTCAGGATACTTCAAAACCTTAAAAAGTGGTCTGTATTGCTCCATTATGTTGACCAAAGCCCTCGGGCAATTTTCGGCAATCCATCTCAACACGGGTTTTGTGCAACACTCCAAGTGGTTTGGGAGAACCAAATGCCTGATTATTATATCGCTCCAATCGTGTGCCCACTTCACATTTCTCGTAACGACGCTCCAGTAGTTCTTAACCAAGCTCAACCTTTCAGCACATTTATCATTTCCATACTTTAAGTCGGGCAACCATATATCTATTACTTCCCTCAGAAGCTTCATGGTCTCAACGCTACAGTACATGTTACTGTTCCAGAGCTGTGGGACGTTTACATCCAAATATTTGAAGCTCTCAAGTATCACGTGGAGATTGGGGGTTGGATCACCGCCAACGTGGTTTATGTTTCTTGCTCCTGTTAACCTCAACTCCTCCTGTATCGAAGCTAATTTCTTCGCATCTACAACCTCTCCATCGTTCGGATACTCCTGACTTATATCGTGATTCTGGCAGAACACGCATTTGAGATTGCATCCACCGTAGAATATTGTTCCACTTGGAACCAAAGGAGCTTCCTCACCGTAGTGGTGGAAGTAGCTGTGGACGTTCGGCTTTTTAACTCCACAAACCCCCACCTCCCCCTTAACCCTGTTAACTCCGCATCTCCTTTCGCAGAACTCACAACTTTCAAGAATTTTGTAGGCTATATCCACCTTCAGATCCAAGAAGTTCGGACTCGCATCTGGAATCTTCTCGATGTCTACCTTCCCCTCCTTAACAGCCTCCAGAAGTTCGTCAAAAGCCTTAGAAGCATCATCGTGGAGTCTCCAAAGCTCTTTCGTATCCGCATTCTTATCGTAATCAACGTGAACCTTCTTACATATCATAAACTTAGCGGGCATCTCATCTTTCATAACTTCGTAATACCAGCTTAACCTATCCCTTACAACCGGATTCTTCCAAACCGCTATTGCATCCGGCCTAAGATTCCACATGATGTTTAATCTGTTCGACAAAAATTAACGTTTATTCTCGAGGATCATCTCCAAGTAAGATTTTGTTATCGGATTCTTTAGACCAAACTCATCCGCAATCTTAAAAACTAAACTCTTAGCTTTTTCAACGTTTTCACTCTTCACCTCTATCTCGACAAACTCACCCAAACCTTTAACGTTGTCTATGCAGATCGTAGCATCTCCTATCTTGTATATCCTCCTGACTTTAAAAACCTCCGCTACGGGCTTAAAACCTAATTTCTCCAAAATTCTCACAGCTTTATCGAAATCACCTATCTCAACCTCTATCTCTTCCCTCGTTTTAGTTTCCCTATCGACCTTGGGACCCTTATAAGTCAGGAAAACTTTCTCAGATCGCCTAATTCTAAAAGCTTCATCCGTCTTTACAAAATCTCTACAGGGATGGTTGAAGTAAAGATCTCTCTCACGAACCTCACAAACGAATTTCGCCATTTCTTCAATTCTCTTCTTAATATCCTCTTCAAGCTTAAACTTAACCTCAACCTCCATGGTTTAAATTTCGTTCAGTTTACTAATCTTATGGAGATAAAACCGATTGGCTATGTAGTTGAAGAGAACGTTGTGGAGATTCTACCAGATTACGAAGAGGGGTTGGAGGGACTTAAGGATGGAATGAGCATCTGGATACTCTACTACCTACACGAAGCTAAAGAACTTTTGAAAGCACATCCTCACGGAGATAAGAGCGTTGTTAGGGGTGTCTTTTCAACCCGCTCCCCTCACAGACCGAACAGGATAGGCATGAGTTCCGCCACGATAAAGAGGATTGAAGGTAGAAGAATTTACCTCGATAACTTAGATGCCTTCGTTGGAACACCGATTATAGACATAAAGCCCTACGCTGAGATATACGATTGCATTGGCTCAGTTTTAAGTGGTGAGCAGATTAGGAAGAGAATTCTCTACGACAAGCTCATAGAGGACTACATCGATCTCGACGTTCAGATTCAACCTAACGGATTTGACTGCACTCTAAGAAGTGTTTTCAGGCTTAAAGGAGTTGGAAGAGTAGGATTTGTAGAGAAGGAAGTTCCGAAAGTCGAGGAAGTTCCTTTCGAAGGTGATTGGCTGTTTTTGCAGAGGGGTTTTTACAAGGTCATCCTTAACGAGAGGATAAACATGCCAAACGATCTCATGGCTTTAGCGAGACCACGTTCAACCTTGATAAGGTGCGGTGCTAACATACTCACAGCAGTTTGGGATGCTGGATACAGCGGGAGGAGCGAGGTTGGATTGGTTGTTTACAACGACGGAATATGGTTGGAGAAAAACGCAAGGATAGTTCAACTGGTTTTCATAAAGTTATCCGAAAAAGCTAAGCCTTACAGCGGTAGCTATCAATTTGAAAACGTTTAAGGTGGTTGCTTTATAAATCCCAATTCCATCAGCTTTCTTATCTTCTCCTGAGCACTCTCAATCAGTTCTCTGCATTCCCTGTAAATTTCATCTCTGCTCATTTTCAACCTTGCGACACCCTGTTCGATAGCCTTTAAAGCGACAGCGGTAGCCACTTCTGGAAACACATCACTGTCGGTCATCCTAGGCACTATGTAATCCTCACTCAGGTTTTGTTCTGCAAATCTCGCCAGAGCTTTCGCAGCTTCGATAGTCATTTCATCAGTTATAGTCTTAGCTCTGACGGTTAAAACACCTCTAAAGACAGCTGGGAATACGAGGGAGTTGTTAACCTGATTTGGAAAGTCACTCCTTCCAGTAGCAACTATCTTAGCTCCAGCCTTCTTTGCTTCATCTGGAAGTATTTCGGGAACTGGATTTGCCAACGCGAAGACTATTGGATTATCGGACATCTCCTTAATCCACTCCGGCTTTATTACGCCTGGTCCAGGTCTACTTGCAGCGATTACGACATCTACGCCCTTCAAAGCCTCTTTTATTCCACCAACTCTTCCCTCTCCGTTGGTCTTCAAACAGAACTCCCACTTGTAAGTACCCTTCAAATCCTCCCTATGCTTACCGAGTATTCCTTTACTGTCAACTAAAAACATGTTTTCGAGATTTGCACCGAATTTTTCGAGCAATCTAACGGTTGCGGTGTTCGAAGCTCCAACACCTACAACCGCAATCTTAACATCCTCTATACTCTTCCCCACAAGCTTGAGAGCGTTTATTAGCCCGGCTAAGATTGCCGTGGCAGTTCCTTGCTGATCATCGTGCCACACCGGTATGTCTAACTCGTTTCTCAATCTTTCAAGGATGTAGAAGCACTTCGGCGTCGATACATCTTCAAGGTTTATTCCTCCAAAGGCGGGAGAAATCTTCTTCACGATCTCTATAAATCTATCCGCATCTTGCTCGTCTATGGGCAGTGGAAAAGCATCTACACCACCTAAATACTTGAAAAGTAGAGCCTTACCCTCCATTACTGGCAGTGAAGCTAAAGCACCTATATTCCCCAATCCCAATACTCTCGAGCCATCAGTCACCACTGCAACGGTATTCCACTTCGATGTGAATTCGTATGCTGTGTCTGGATCATCCTTTATCTTTAAGCAAGGCTCAGCTACGCCCGGGGTGTAATAAATGGCAAAGTCATCCAAATCTCTTATGGCGCATTTGGGTAAAACCTCCATCTTCCCCTTGTAGAACCTGTGCCAAGCCAACGGTTTAGATACTTTCAAACGATCACCTCCCGATTAAGCTCGACTTGGAGCAACCCGTTAGCGAGTATTTAATACCTTCGTCCATGAGAGTCTGTATAAGGTCGTTCAGTAAAGATTGCGTGCAAACAAC
>CAYMRE010000024.1:0-10626 GCA_964392755.1 uncultured archaeon | reverse complement strand
TGAGTATGTTCTTGGGTATGATTTCAACCGTGTTTACGGTTAGCGGTATAATAGGGATAGTAATTAACGTGATAATACTGTACTATCTGACGAGACCCCACGTGAAGGAATTCTTCACAGCTTAAATATTATCTTTAATATTTTGTCAGATCATTACGGTTTGGAATTAACTCCTTCAATAGCTACGAAAGGGAGGGATAAGATAATGCGCCGTAATATTTGCATGACAAGAAAAACTTTCGTTTGCGTCGAGGTTTTTTCACCGATAGTAACGCTCCAATGTATGACAAGTGTAGTCAAAGATGCCAAAATGTTTAAATACCGTATTCTACTTGATAATTCTGCCGACGGCCATAGGGGTCGGGGAAACACCCGGACTCATTCCGAACCCGGAAGTTAAGCCCGACCCCGTTCCGCGTGGTACTGTGTTCCGAGAGGGCACGGGAAGCGCGGAAGCCGTCGGCATTCAAAAAGTTTTTAAATTGAGTCCCCAGCTCGAACCTTTAGTAACAACGTATAGGGCTGTCGACTATGACGTTAGAGAAATTGGAGGAACGAAAGGAGCAATTGGAAAAGGAGTTACAAGAGCTGATAGCAAGGAGGGATGAACTAAACGTAAAGGCTAAGGAGTACAGGGAGAAGAGAAACAAACTGAACGAAGAAGTAAAGGAGCTTTTGGGTAAGGTAAGGGAGTTAAAGGCAAAGAGAGATGAACTCAATTCTAAGGCGAGGGAATACAAAGCTCAGAAGGATGAATTGTACAGACAGGTTGACGAACTTTACAGGAAGCTCGACGAGCTAAGAAAGAGCATAGACAGAGGTGGAAGACCGCTCGGTGAGATAGAGAGGGAAATTAGAAGGTTGGAGTTTATCCAGCAAACTTCCGTCATGACCCTCGAGAGGGAGAGGGCACTTGTCGAGAGAATAGCGAGATTGAGGAGAGAGCTTGAAGAAAGAAAAGCCCAGCTAGAGAAGCATGCCGAGTTTAGAGCATTGATCTCTCAAATAAGAGAACTAAAGGAGAAGATAAGAGAAATCAGAGAGGAAATGCTGAACTACATCAAAGAAGCGGATAAATACCACGAAGAAATGCTAGAGGTTCTTAAGCAGGTTGACGAAAAGAGGAAAATGGCTGATGAGTATCACGAGAAGTACATACAGGCTAAAAAGGAGGCGGATGGCTGTCATGCAAGGATTGTAACTATAAGAAAGGACTTGAAGGACTTGGATAAGGTTATAAAGGCTTTGAAGGCGAGAATGGAGAAGTCAAAGGAGTACAAGGAGAGAGAGGAACTCATGAGAAGAGCAAGAGAAATTTACGAGATGTTCAAGAGGGGAGAGAAGATCGAAACGGAAGATTTACTTATACTTCAGAGGGCTGGTTTGATTTAAACTTTTTTAAGGACTATTTCTCGAATTACGGTTAATGAAAGATAGCATCAGAAGCTCGATCCTACGAATACTGCTACTCCTTTCGGGCACTATAATTGCTGGAACCGTAGCTTATCGCATTGTTGAAGGTAGAGATTGGTTCGAATGCCTTTACATGACCGTAATAACAATAACCACTACTGGATACGGAGAGATTTGGAATATGAGCTTCTACGGAAGGATAATTTCGATGTTCCTCATGTTCTTTGGCGTTGGAATATTCTTTTACTCCATCAGCCTGATAACTCCAACACTTTTCGAGATGCGGTTGAGAAGGTGGGAGAAGATGCTCGAGAAAATGAGAGATCATTGCATAGTTTGTGGTTACGGGTTGATGGGAAGAGAGATTGCAAAGCAGTTGCCGAAGGATAGAGTTGTCATAGTCGATATAGATCTGAACAAGGTAGAACTCGCGAGGGAGGAAGGATACGTAGCGGTTCACGGAGATGCCACTGACGATACTGCACTTGAAAAAGCAAGAGTTAGAGAAGCTAAGTCGATAATATGTTGCATGAACGACTCCAACAACGCATTTGCGGTAATAACCGCAAAATCCCTCAATCCAAACATAACCACCGTAGTCGTTTTGAGAAATCCCGAAGCTGAGAAGAAGGTGAGGAGGGTGGGGGTAGATTACCTACTTTCCCCTTACAAGGATACAGCGATGAAGGTCTACGCTTTAATGAGGAAGAAAGCCAGTGTCGAGTTCGTTGAGACGATAATAAGCGGTGGGGAGATGATTGGTTTGGAAAAGGTAGTTGTGGATGAGAAATTTGCAGGTAAGACTTTAAAAGAGCTCGATTTGAGAAAGAGGACTGGTTGTATAGTCGTTGCAATAGTCAGAGGGAAAAACGTTATAGTTCCTTCAGCGGAAACCAAGCTTGAAAAGGGAGATATGATGTTCATCATGGGAACGGAGGACTCGCTAAAGAAGTTCATGGAGATGTTGTCATGATAAATTACGAAGATTTCATGAAAGCCCTTAAGGAGCTGATTGAAAGGGCTAAAGATGGAGCCATCGTGTTAGTTGAAGGTAGGAGAGACGTTGAAGCTTTGAAAGATCTGGGTGTAGAGGGAAAGATATTACCGGTATCGAGTGTTTCGAGGGCTAAACTGGTAGAGTCCGTTGAAGGAGACGTAATAATACTCACAGACTGGGATGAGAAGGGAGAGAAGTTAAAGAGGGAAATATTTGAGGTGCTTTTAAGCAACGGAGTGATCGCTGATACGAGCATAAGAAAGAGAATATTCTCAGCTGTAAATGTAAACGAGGTTGAAGATCTGGCAAAGTTGTACTTCAGATTACACACTCATCCACGTTCTTTATAACCCTGTTGCAGTAGTAGCACCTTGCAACGACTTTGTCATCTTTCAGTCTTACGTAAAACTTCGGCGTTATTACCTCACCGCTGTTCGTTATGCAGTTCCTGTTGGGGCATCTCAGTATACCCTCTATGAATTCTGGTGGTTTCACCTTGAACTTCCTCTTGACCTCGTAATCCTCTATCAGGTTTATGGTTGCCTTTGGAGCTATGAGAGCTATCTTGTTGAGTTCCTCTTCCCCTATAAACTTGTTGGCAACCTTAACTATGTCCTTCTTACCCATCTTCTTGCTCGGGACATTCATAGCTAACGTAACGGTATCCTTGCTTCCGACACCTATACCCAGTATTCTCAAAACGAGTAGAGCCTTTCCAGCGTTTATGTGATCTATAACCGTACCCTTCTCAATCTTACTTATGACGAGTTCCTTCTTCATAACAACACCTCACACAGTATCGCCATTCTAACTGGAACTCCGTAAAAGGCTTGATCAAAATACTTGGCGTGTACAGTTTTGTCTACACTAACATCTATTTCATCTACCCTCGGAAGAGGGTGCATGACTATCAAGTTCTCTCTCGCTTTCTTTAACGTTTCAGCGGTGATTCTGTAACTTCCTGCTACCTTTCTGTACTCCTCCTCATCTGGAAACCTCTCCTTCTGAATCCTCGTAACGTAAAGGACGTCAATCTCATCGATAACCTCGTCGAGCGTAACTTCCGTAGCTTTTACCTCCTCCAAAAACTCCTCTGGCAGTCTCAAACTTTCGGGACTTATGAGGTAAATCTCGTTGTTGAAGAGGTTTAGGGCTTTTATAAGTGAGTGAACGGTTCTTGAATACTTGAGATCACCCATCAGAGCAATCTTGAGACCTTCAATTCTTCCGCACTCCTTCATTATCGTGTATAAGTCTAAGAGGGTTTGAGTTGGATGTTGTCCAGCCCCATCACCGGCATTTATTACTGGAACTTCAGAGTGTTCCGAAGCGAACCTTGCTGAGCCTTCGAGGGGATGCCTTATCACAATTACATCCACATACTTGCTTATCACTCGAATCGTATCGGCTAAACTCTCACCCTTCGCTATACTGCTTGCCTCTTGAGCTGTCATGTTTATCACATCTCCTCCCAACCTCTTCATCGCAGTTTCGAAGCTCATCCTCGTTCTTGTTGACGGTTCGAAGAATAGATTGGCTAAAATCTTCCCCTCCAGCAATTTCGATGTTTTTAAACCTCTCGCAACATCCTCAAACTCCTCAGCCCTCTTAAGTATGTGCACGATGTCATCCTTACTTAGGTCATCTATGGATATGAGATGCATGAACCTCGCCATCTGAGAGGGTTGATCGGACAATTCATATCTTTTGCTCAACGTAAAGGATAATATATTCCTCAACGAATTTGAAATGTGGTTGAAAAGATAGTGCTGGTAATAGACAGGGACAACGATTTGGGATTTAAAGCTGGGGTGTCGTCACCTGTGGTTGGTAGACAATCCAACCTGATCTCCGCAATAAAGCTGGCAGAAGTTGATCCTGAGGATTCTGATCTGAACACGATATTCGGAGCCATAAAGATATACGACGAGTTGAAGGCTAAAGGTGAGGACGTTGAAATAGTTACGGTGTGTGGGGATCAGAAGGTTGGAGTTGTTTCGGATGAAAAGATTGCCGAACAGTTGGATTACATCAAGGATAAGCTCAATGCAAAGAGTGTAATAGTTGTTACCGACGGAAGCGAAGACGAATTCGTTTTACCGTTAATTGCATCGAGATTTAAGATAGACGGGGTTAGGAGGATAGTAGTTAAGCAGAGTAAGACCATCGAAAGCACTTATTACCTCATAAGAAGGATGCTTGAAGATCCTAAGATAGCTAAGAGTACGCTAACACCTTTAGGCATAATACTTCTCGTGTACGCTGTATCTCTGTTCATGAGAAGTCCAGAGTTCGGTATAGGCAGTATAGCTCTGGTTTTGGGTCTCTACTTCATAATAAAGGCATACGGACTCGAAGACACTTTGGAAAACTACTTCTCTACCCTAAAGAAGTCGTTGCTTGAAGGTAGGTTCTCATTCGTGACGTACGTAATTGCTTTAATATCTTTCATCGTGGGACTCGTTCAGGGAATATACTCCGTGTGGATTGCGACGTTGGGTGAAACCGTTCCCGGTATCGTAACGCTAATCGCCATCTTCATTAACTCAACGATATGGTGGATGGTTACCGGTGGCATTTTTGTAGCTGTAGGTAAGATATTCGACTGCATAGTAGAGCATAAGAGTTTCAGGAAGTTTATCTCAATAATATTCCTTCTAACCTCAGCTGGTTTGATACTCTGGGGATTTTCGGAGTTCTTTATAAGTTTGGGAGAAGGAAGAAGTTACTTGAAGCTCGTTCAGCCTTTGATAGGTGCCATAATCTTGGGTATAATAGGATTGATACCTCTGAGGTATGAGAGCGGAAGTAGTACCAGGTGAGCCAGCTCTGATTCTGAGGGGGAGAAGGAGAATACTTGTAGTTGCGGATTTGCACATCGGTTTGGTTAGATACGCAGATTCGATTATGATCAACAAACTTAGATGTTTAGTGGAGGAGGCAAAAGCTGACGAAGTAGTCATCTTGGGCGATCTGAAGCACAGCCTATGTTACGATAAAAGGGTTGAGAATCTGCTGAGAGATTTTGATTTCATCCTCGTTAAGGGAAACCACGACGGAAAGCTTAAAGGTGAGAGAGAGCTAAGGATAGGAAAGTTTCATCTACTTCACGGCCACATCAAGCCGAAAGAGTTCGGAGATTTTTTGATCTTGGCACATGCACACCCCTCTATCCAGCTTGAGGGTGTTAGGGAGAGGGTGTGGATCTTTGGTGAGTGGGAAGATAGGAAGGTAATTGTAATGCCTGCATTCAACGATCTTTGTTCTTCAACGCCAATAAACTTGAGAAAACCTGCCGGATTTCTGTTTAAAGTATGGGACTACTCAAATGCCAACGTTGCCACTTTAGACTGCGTGATGCTTGGAAAGGTTAAAGAAATTAAAGCTCGATGTTCTTCAACCTTTCAACAGCCTTAGCAATGGTCTCAACATCCCTCGTCAGTGCAAATCTAACGAATCCCTCACCATGCTCCCCAAATCCAACTCCGGGTGTTACAAGGATTCCCGCAGAATCTAAAAGCTTCTTCGTAAATTCTACGCTTGTGTATCCTTCAGGAACTTCGCACCAGACGTAGAACGTAGCTTTAGGTTTCTCAACGTTCAAACCCAACTCCTTCAATCCTTCAACGAGAACATCTCTCCTCTCCTCGTAAACCTTGCAGATTCCCTCTATCACGCTGTCATCACTTCTCAAAGCGGTTATACTTGCTTCTTGAACTGCCTGAAACACTCCACTATCGACGTTCGTCTTAACCTTCAGCAGTCCTTTGAGAATCTCGGAATTACCTACAGCAAACCCAATACGCCATCCGGTCATGTTGAAGGTCTTTGATAGAGAGTTGAACTCTATACAAATCTCGAAGGCATTTTCCACTTCAAGGAAGCTTTTAGCCCTGTATCCATCAAACGTAATCTCTCCGTAGGCAAAATCGTGAGCAAGGATTATGTTGTTGTCGATGCAGAAGTCCACGGCAGATTTTATGAACTCCTTCTCAGCTGTAGCTGAAGTTGGATTGTTGGGATAATTCAAGAACATTATCTTAGCCTTCTTAGCAACATCCGACGGAATTTCGTCGAAGTTTGGAAGGAATTCGTTCTCCTTCCTGAGAGGAATTCTGTAAGGAATCCCATCGGCAAGTATCGTTCCAGCGTAGTAAACTGGATAGGCTGGGTCAGGAACTATCGTGTAGTCTCCATCGTTCACGTAAGCTAAGGGTAGATGAGCTATACCCTCCTTCGAACCTATCAACGCTATAACCTCTCTTTCTGGATCCAACTTTACACCCTTCCTCCTCTCGTAGAATTCTGCAACAGCCTGCCTGAATTCAAGCATACCCTCGTAAGATGGATACTTGTGATTTTCGGGCTTCTCTACAGCTCTCTTCATAGCTTCAACTATGTGTTTGGGTGTGGGCATATCCGGATCGCCTACACCAAAATCGATTACATCGACACCTTCCTGAATCTTTTTCTTCTTCATTTCATCTATCTCGGCGAAGAGGTATTTTGGTAACCTGTTTAATCTTTCAGATAGCATGTTCTCACCCCAAAATTAAGCTAACCTCTTTCCTTCAGTGGAACGTACTTCTTCCCTCTTTCTCCCACATAAAGAGCACGGGGTCTTATCAATCTGTTGTTGACGTACTGCTCTATTATATGGGCTGTCCAACCTGCAATTCTCCCCATCGCAAATATGGGTATGAACAGATCGTCCGGAATTCCCAAACAGGCGTAAACACAGGCTGAATAGAAGTCGACATTTGGCAGAAGTCCCTTATGCCTGTAAACCGCTTTTGCCACTTCTTCAGCTATTTCGAACCACTTCGAATCCTTCATCTTCGCCAACTTCTTAGCCAAACTTCTCAATTCGATAGTTCTGGGATCCATCACGCTCTTGTAAACCCTGTGCCCAAATCCCATTATCCTCTCCTTTCTCTCAAGCTTTTTCAGAACGTATTCCTCTGCCCTCCAAGGAACAGCTATCTCTCTCAGCATCTCAATAACCTTCTGAGCAGCTCCTCCGTGCAATGGACCCATCAGAGTGCCAGTGGCTGCAACAACACAGGCGTACATGTCAGCTAAAGTTGATGCGGCAATTCTCGCTGCAAAAGTTGAAGCGTTGAGTTCATGATCCGCATGGAGGATTAAATCGACATCCAAAGCTCTTGCTTCTATTCTGTCCGGAACCTCTCCTTTAAGCATGTACAAAAAGTTCTCCGCATGGCTCAAGTCTGGATTCGGATGAACTAAGTTTTGTCCAGTCCTTATCCTGTGGAAGTAGGCTATTATGGTCGGAATCTTAGCTATCAGACTCTTAGCCTTTTGAATGCTGTGCTCGTAATCCATAAAGTGCTTCTCCCTGTCCATCGAACCCAAGTAAGATATTGCTGTCCTCAAAACAACCATCGGGTGTGTGAATGGTGGTAGGTGTGTAAGCAAACCGATTATCTGTGCTGGTAGCTCTCTCAAATCCTTCAACTCCTCTTCAAAAGCCTTAAGTTCCTTTTTCGTTGGTAACTCCCCAAAAAGTAAAAGGTAAGCTGTTTCCTCGTATGTGGAGTATTTAGCTAAATCGTGTATGCTGTAACCTCTGTACTCCAAAATGGCTTTACCATCTTCAACGTCAACCCTACTTATCGAAGTTTTGCAAGCTACAACACCTTCCAAACCCTCCTTAACCTCCATCATCCCTATCACCTCATCCACCTGTAGGATGGAAATCTTTCAAGTATCATGCCCGAAACAACTACGGGAGGTTCTTTAAGTGCGACCTCTATGGCTTTGTCAAGCTTCCACTCCTTCTCCGCGTATATTCTGAAGAGAACGTCACCCTTCTTAACGTGAAATCCTCCCTTCTTGAACAGCAAAACTCCAGCTCCCTTGTCCTTAGGAGCACCAGCGGCCCTCGCAACCTTAACTATCCTGTGATTGTACACCTTTGCAACCGCTCCATCTATCGGACTGACGACATCGTAGGTCTTATCTCCTATCGGAAGGTCATCAGATTTGACGTTTGGATTTCCTCCCTGTGCCTCAATTATCTGCTTAAACTTCTCCAAAGTTTTTCCAGATTCGAATATCTCTTTTGCATACTCGTATCCGTTCGTAGTTTTTCCAACCATCTCGAATATTATTCCCGCTATTCCCAAAGCCTTCTCCATAAGACTCTTCGCACCTTTTCTTTCCTCCATAGCCTTCAAAGCTTCCCACGCCTCTAAAGCCGGACCCACAGCCCTACCGACTGGCTGACCACCGTAGGTTATGGCACAGGTAACGTTCAAGCCCAAACGCCTTCCCAACTCCACAAAGTCGTTGGATAGTTTCTTTCCCTCTTCAACATCTGGAACCTTGGAACCTTCACCAACTGGCACATCTATTACGACATGCTCAGCCCCTATGGCTCCCTTCTTTGCCATAACACTTGCCAAGAGCTGTGATCTTGGGTCTATTGCTAAGGGATACTCAACTCTTATTATCTTGTCATCCGCCGGAGCTATGTTCGTTGCCCCTCCCCACGCGATAACTCCACCAACTCTGAGGGTTATCTCCCTTATCTCATCTATGCTTAGATTTACTTCAGCTAAAACCTCCATCGTATCCGCAGTTCCGCTTGCAGAAGTTATGGCTCTACTTGCGGTCTTAGGTATTAGAAGTCCAGCAGAAGCTACGGTTGGAACTATTATCAAAGAAATCTTGTTACCGGGTACTCCTCCTATGCTGTGCTTATCTACAACTATCCCCTCCTCGAAATCGATCGTTTCACCAGTCTCTATCATCGCCCTTGTCATCCACTCAATTTCATCCATGTCCATTCCGTGTATGTAGCTTGAAAGAACGAAAGCCGTTAATTCGACATCGGTAAGAGCGTCGTTTACTATGTCCCTGACTATCTCGTATATCTCGTCCCTCGTGAGCTTATGACCGTCGAGCTTCTTTCTGATGTACTCAAAAGATGCTGGCTTTGGTATCGGTACTACATCGACTTCACTACCCTCCTCAATGCCTAAATCCTCCGCTGATTTCAGACAAATTCCTATGTTACCCCTTTCAATAAAACCCAAAGCTATTTGGACGGTAGCAGTTAAGTACCTCCTTCCGGCTATCAGCCTCACTCTGTCCCCCTCAAAGACACCCAACTCTTCAGCATCACTCTGATTCATTATGGCAAGAGGTCTCACGCTCTTTATCGGTATGATCTTGACTGTAAGCTTCATAACCGATCAACGCTCGATGATTTTTTAAATTTAGCCTTTAAGTTTGAACTCTCTTTTAACAAACTTGCTTTTCAATACATCGATGTTCAACTTTTCGGCGACATTTTTGATCAAATTCTTAACATTCGACGTAACCGATTTCTCATCTATAACGATAAACTTTGCATCGCTTATCTTAACAGCCTTTTCAACTATCTCCTCGTTGAGGTGCGGGAATGTGTACTTGGCGAAGTTGTGACCAAACGTGAACTTCGTTGAAATCATTATCTCGGTCTGCCTTGGAACGTAGTGCGTTCCACCCACACCGACAGCAATTATCCAATCCCTTCTATCATCCCTCAAAGCTTCTATCATACTCTCAGCAACTATCTCCCCAGCCTTTTCATTCCTCCAAGCCTCTTCTGTTGATCCAATCTCGTAGAATGCTGAGGGGGTTTGGATTTCTGATGGTCCGTGATGGGTAGCTTCGAGTGTGAATTCAAAATCGGGAAGTTCCTCGATTCTTTCGATCAGGGCTAATGTGTAGTTTTTCATCGTTATTGGCGAAGGCTTAGCCAAGGAATAGGGTTTGCCTCCGTAATCTGCGGTTCCAACGTTCCCAGAAACGTGAACTGTTAAAATGTTTCTACCATCCTTGCTACTGTGTCTGGAAGCGAAGAGGATTTCTTCAAATTCCAAACCAAGCTTTTTAAGTTTCTCATCCAAGTAATCTGCGTATATCAGCCTTTCGTCAATTTTTACAATTCCTATGTCTTCCGTATAGTAAAATTCGTAATCTCCGATCTTTCCTCTCTCAAAATCGAGCATTGTGAGTAGGTTGTTCATTATGTTCATCGAAGCCACGTCTCTCGAACTGCATACTATCAGGTGCATGAACAAAATATTTGAAAAGTATTTAAAGTTTGGAGAGTAACGTTTTTAAATTCTGCTAACTACTCTCAGCTTAGGGGCCCGTGGCTCAGCATGGATAGAGCGACGGCCTTCTAAGCCGTAGGTCGCGGG
>CAYMRE010000023.1:7737-11008 GCA_964392755.1 uncultured archaeon | reverse complement strand
TTCCGAGTGCACTAATTATACCAAACGCCCCTCCCAAAATTCCTAAAACCATTTCAGCTGTCCTGCTCATCTTTAATCACCTTTACTCTCCCACATTTATAAAACAGACTGGCTCAAACAGATATTCGTAAGCAATAAGTGCCTTTTTATTTTTTGGAACTTCAAAGACAATCCATCCCTCAGTTTGACCACCGGGAATTAAATCTACACCTTTAAATTCTGGTTTATCTTTAGGTAGAACGACCCAAGTGGGAGAATAACCTGCACCATCTACATAGGCTTTGAAGTCATAACTTGAAACATGAAGTGATCCTTTTCCTTCTGTGTAGGCGAATCTCACTTTTACCAATAGATATTCGTAACCTTGCTTTGGATCTGGATTAATTATGTTGGCATTTTTAATAAGTTTGTAAGCGTTATCACCTCTAATTACATCAAGTACCGTTATTTCAAGAGTTTTACCAGCTATTTTAACTACTACAGTTTCTCCCATGTTTGCAGGATTATTCAATGTTCCTCGTGGTGCAATTGTAGTAATGGTTGTTGTTTTTATTTCTGATGTTTTCTTAACTTCCACTTTCTCAGGCTCAACACATCCAACAAACAACACAATCAAGCCAACCACAACTAAGAGAGCTAAGCTACTTTTCATTATCCAATCACCTCGTTGAACTATTGGTTATATCTAATTTTTCCGATATATCTGATTTTTCTGTTATATAGCTTTTACGAAATATACTACTTCCACTTTTCGATGTCCATTATCAGCAAGACAAAACTGGCAATCCTTGAAGAGCTATCAAAACAGCCTCTTCACGGTTATATCCTCGCAAAAAAGCTCAATGTTACCATTTCATCCATTTATGCTCATCTCTCCGAGCTTGAAAGGTATGGCTTCGTAACTCATACGATCTCTGAACGCCGTAAGGTCTACCATCTTACTGAAAAAGGAAGAATGCTCCTAAGTTTACTCTTGAAATAAAGTCTAAAGCAAGTAACCGCAGTCGAAAATCTCAGTTAGATCAAGCTCGAATCCCGCAACTGGATTTGTTATTTCGAACTTCTCAAGCACTTCGGGATGGATCTCACCGAAAACTCCGACCTTCTTACCTTTGACTATCACGTCAGCCCTCCTACCCTCTATGAAGGCTTGATCTCCACTTTCCTCGACATCCCAATCCAAATTCAGCTCCCTCATGACAGCCTGAACGACTCCCCTTATCTCTGCAAAGTTCGCTCTGGAATGAGTTATGCAACACGCTAATCTAAGGCGGTTCTTCATTCCCACAACCACATCTCCAACCTCAAATATCCTCTGAGGCATCGGATGGTGCTTGTTCACAGCTAAAACTTCCAAGAGCTTTGGCAACAAATCGGTTCTGACGATCGTGTGATCTTCAGTTAGAGGTTTCATTAAAGGCACGTAATCCTTCCACCTTTCAGCTCTTCTTTTCATCCAATCGTATTGAACCCTCTCGTTTGTCAGCGTGAACGTTATGACTTCCAAAAATCCCAAACCGATCATTATTTCCTTCACAACCTCTCTCAGATCGTTCCAAGGGTGACTCTTGCCGATTCCCATCGTTTTCGGATATTCAGGCTCAATCCTGTCGTAGCGGTAACCAATTGCAATATCCTCTATAACGTCCCACTCGTGCATTATGTCTGCTCTGTATGGAGGAACCAATACCGAAACGATCTTATCGTCGATTTTCTCAACTCCAAACCTCATCCTCTCCAAAGCGACCCTAATTTCTTCATCGCTCGGCTTAAATCCTAAGAGACCGTAGATTTCCTCCTTGCTTACATCCATTTTCCTCGGACTTAGATCGGGAGAAACGAAAGTCTTATCGGGGTAGATGACTTCAACCGATTCGATCACACCACCCCTATCAGCCAACATCGTCGCCAATATGTTCAGAGCCTTGTCAACGTATTCGTCAAATCCCGTTACATCGATGAAAAGATCGGTCGTTTTCTCCGTAACCCTCGTCTTCTCCGCATTTATTATAGGGGGAAACGATATAGCTTCTCCATCAGCATCTACGATCATCGGGTATCTGCTCTTCCCTTCCAAAATGAATGCGAACTTCTTACCCTTCGGATGCTCATTAAGAATCTCTTCGACTGTCATCTCTCTATCGAAATCCAACGGAACGAAGCTGAAGTTTTTGTCAACAGCCTTGTAAGTCAACGGAAACTTTATCTTGCTCAAATCGTGAACGCCAATTGCCATCCTCCTCCTGTTCCTTCCGATTGTCCAGTGCAAATCCTCTTGCACTTCCATCAGCGACCTGATAATCTCATCGCTCATCTTCAATCCTCTAACCACACAACCCCTGATGTATGGTCTCACCGCTAAAACACTCTCATCGACGTAAATCTTCCAATCTCCCTTCTTAACCTCATAATGCTTGTAACCCCTCTCAATGTCCAAAAATCCCCTTAAAGCCCTCGCAACACCCTCAACGCTGTATAAATCTGGTCTGTTCGGGAAGAATTCAACGTCAACGTGATCATCGTAAACCCTCTCAATATCGCAACCTATCATAGGGAGGTTTTCGAGGATAGTCCTTCTATCAACACCCACAAGTCTTTCAAGCTCATCCCAGTAGAGTGTCACTACGGGCATGCCAAACCAAAACTCAAAGGTTAAATAAGTGTTCTGATAGTTAGAATCGTGAAGGGGGTAATATTCAGATGTCTGAGAGAGCTCGTTTTGGAGAGGTTCGGTGAGGATGTTTGGAAGAAGGTGCTGAAAGAATCTGGCTTGGACGAGGATTTCAACGTCCCTCCTGTCGGATTTGTCGAGGATGAAATCGTTTTAAAAATCGTCCAAAACCTTTGCAAAGTTGCAAACGTTTCGCTTGAAGAGGTTGCAGACCTCTTTGGAGATTACTGGGTAAACGTTTACTCTCAAAGGATTTACAAGGTGTTCTACGACGAAGCCAAGAATGCCAAGGATTTCATACTAAAGCTCGACAGGGTTCACTGGCTCATGACGAGAAACATCCCATACGCAAACCCGCCGAGGTTCGACTACGAGTGGATCGATGACAACACCCTACTGATGAAGTACAAATCCCAAAGGAGTTTGATAGACTTCGCCGTAGGACTGCTCAAAGGCGTTAGGAGATACTACAACGCGGATTTCGACGTTTCAAAAGTCGATGATAACACGATAAAGGTAGTTTTCAAATAATTTTATTTTTAATTTAAAATATTTCCGCCTCCTCATAAACGACTATACCGTTTTCGGTTATTGCGTATG
>CAYMRE010000023.1:0-7637 GCA_964392755.1 uncultured archaeon | reverse complement strand
TAAAATATTTCCGCCTCCTCATAAACGACTATACCGTTTTCGGTTATTGCGTATGGTCTAACCTTCCTTGAATGCCTAACTCTACGCATCTTAACGATCTCAATACCCAAAGTCGTTTCTTCAAACTCCCCCCTCCTAACGAACTTGAGACAGATGACTCCATCAGAGATGTATTCGAGAATGCCGTATTTGCTTGCGGTAGGAATGCTCTTGTCAGCTTCAGATGTTATAATCGCGGTAACGCCAGCCTTCTTGAGGATGTCTCTGAGAGTTGCCAAAGCTCTCCACCTTTCCGCTTCATCGAAGAGCGTTTCGAACACACTTATGGAGTCCAAAACTATCCTCTGAACGTTCGAGTTATAAATCATCGTCGGCAAATCGCTTTTTATCTTCCTCAACGACTCCTTAACTTCGATCGCTTCAAGTTTAACTATCTCCAAGTTTTTCCCCAAGTAATCTCTGAAGTTCATGCCGAAACTCTCCGCATCTTGCAGAATACTCTCTTCATCCTCATCGAAGCTTATATACATACAGTTTTCACCATTCTTCAGACCAGCGTAGATGAATTGAAGTGCTAAAGTGGTCTTTCCAGTTCCGTAAGCTCCAACAACCGTGACTATGTGTCCTTTCGGAATTCCACCCTCAAGCATTCTATCCAAACCCTCTACACCCGTCGATAACTTCTCCATTCATATCACCCTCATGACGCTTGAAATTGTGAAACCCCTCTCAGGATCGATTCTGGTTTCGTAGGCGATTATTCCTTCCTTCTCAAGAAGGGGCGAAACACCAATAAGCTTCCGCACAAACATTACCCTCACCATCCTGTCTCCCTTCTCCTTCCATCTAAAAACGATTATACCGTCCGCAATGCTAAGGATGTCCTCCTGCTGTTTTTGATCCACTATATCCTTGGTTAAAATCGTGTAAACCACCAATTTCCTCCTTTGAATTAAAACTTTCAAACCCATCAAAAAGTCAATGAGATCGTTCCAACTTAACCTACTTCTCGCAATCCTAACCAAATCCGTAAGTGAATCCACCACGCAGATTGACTCAGATTCTACGGAGTCAAAGAATTCAATCAACTCTTCGAGCACGTTTTTTTCACCTTTAAGGGAGAATATCGTAGCCCTCTCCTCAAACCAGTAGAGGGGAACTATCGAACGCATGAAGTAAGTTTTGGCGAAACTCCTGAAGGATATTTTACCGAAAATCTCACCAACGTTCCTCTTTGGAAAGATCAACTCGAACTCCCTTCTAAACATATCATCCGTTTTCGTTAACGAGGCGTAGAAAACTCTTCCCCCCTTTTCAAGGTTGTTCTGAACTACGGTCATTAGAAACTCGTAACCTCCGGCTCCAACCTCCTCAAGCAAAACGTTGAAAGTTCCGGCATAAATTCCACCTATCCTCGCATCCAAAAACTCGATACCAGTGGGAATCTTCATTCTTCCACCTCTATTATCTCATCGCACATCAGAGCGAGTTGTGAAAAGTAGCCTTCATCCACCTCCTTCTCCAACGTAAACATCGTTCCTATGAATCCTCTGACCCTTATTTTGCCAGTTAGCAACCTTATAAATTTTATGAGACTCTCGTAGGACTTGTAGAGTGATATAGTTGAGAGGGAATCGAGATATATGAATCTGTTGTCAGCGGTAATCAAATCCATCATCCTATCTATCGCAACTTGAAGTTGTGTCGGATCTGGTGAGTTGAGGTAGAAGCATCTGTCCGTATCTACTTCTTCCCCTCCAAACTGCCTCGTTATGCAATCGATGAAGTAGATGTTCTCGATTTTAACTCCCTCCTTTTCGAGCATCTTTTTTAGTGAGAAGTACGGTTTGTTCAACGTCACAACGATTCCTTGGGCGATGTTGGATAAATATTTCAGGATTTCAATGCTAACTCTGACGTAGTTTTTTGCACTGACCTTTATGAGTAGAATCTCCGCTCCTTTATCTAAAGCCTCCTTAATTCTTTCTACAACTTTTTCAACCACTTCCGTGCTCATACTCCTCCCCTATCAGTATGTATTCGTGATCCTTAGGTATGCAAAGTCCCCTCTTTATGCGTATTCCCTCCTCGGTTATCTCGTAGGGTATCCAGTTTAAAGGATGAGTCTTACGATACCTCTTGATTATCTTCATAGCCCTCATCTCACCAGCCTGAGTGTTTATGTAACTCAAGTAGATCGCACAGCTTGAAGCCCCAACGGTTATCGAAGCGTCCTTTACGCTATCCGCTTCCTCAACGAATATCGCAGTCACATCGTTTTCGTATAGAACCATCTCCAAACTCTTCAAAGCCCTCCTGTAGAGAACCACATCCCCCAAAGCTCTGTAGATACTCGTTACAACATCAAACACGAGTCTATCAACCTTCTCAAGCTCGAAACCTATCAAGTTTTCAAGCCATTCAGTAATCTTTTCATGGGTAAGGGGCATTATCTGTCTTGCATCTACCTCAACAACCCTCCAATAAATTCTATCGAAAACGTCGAGCATGAAGTTGAGATTACCTAAGTAGTTCTCTATCGTTGTGATTGGCATTCTCGTAGATACGTAAACGCACGTCTCTCCGTTTTTAGCCCCCTCCGCAATCCAATGAGATGAAAGAACGGTTTTTCCGACACCCAAAGTTCCAACGATTGTTGTCAAGGTGTTTTTATCCAAGCCCCCACCTATAAATTCATCGAGCAAAGGTATTCCGAACCCTTTGGTTGAGATCATAGAATTTATTTTACGGAAAACATTTAAAAGATTATCGTAAGGAATCGGTCACATGAGACTTTTCGTGGCTGTAGATTTGAGCGACGAGGTTAGAGATAGAATGGAAAATGTCCTCAAAACTTTCAAAGACTTTAAAGGAGTTAAAGCCGTGGAAAAGGAAAATTTACACATCACACTGATGTTCCTGGGGGAAGTTCCCGATAGGAGGGTTGAGATAATTAAGGAAAAGCTGAAAGAGATAAAAGCTGAGCCGTTTAAGATTAAACTGAAGGGTTTGGGTAGTTTTCCATCTCAAGGCAACATCAGAGTCATTTGGGTTGGTGTTGAAGAGGGAGGAGAGAATCTGAAGGTTTTGGCTGATTCTGTCGAAAGCTCGTTGAGAAGCTTGGGATTTAGAAGAGATAAGGATTTCGTTGCTCACGCTACGGTTGCAAGGGTAAAGAGGTTAGCTCCTTCCGACAGAGAAAGACTTTTGAGAGCTGTTGAAAGATACAAGGACTACGACTTCGGAGAGATGATCGTTGAAAATTTCAGACTCAAAAAGAGTACTTTAACTCCTAAGGGACCTATCTACGAGGATGTAGAAATTTACAAGCTTGAGTAAATTTTTCTCAAATAAACGGCATAACTGCAAAGACCTTAGCATCCTCAACCATGTTGTCTATGAGGCAGAACTCGTTGGGTTTGTGTGCATTGCCTACAAAAGTCGCCCAGACTGCAGTGTGTATTCCAAACTGCCTGAAGAAGGATGCACAGGTGTTTCCACCTATTCCCACTGCCTTTGCATCGATTCCTCTCATCAGCTTTACAGCTCTCTTCAGCCTAACAACAACTTCACTGCTCTCAGGTGTTGGTGGCGACGAATTAGCCTGCAAAACCTCAACATCTATAGGCTTCCCGTCTCTTTTAACGAATTTGGATTTAACATCCTCAACAACCCTTAAGATGTCGTTTAGATCGTACTCAGGCAGAACTCTGCAGTCCATGTAGCTCACATCCAAGCCGGGAATCGTGTTCACGTTGTCAACGTTCTTCTCCCTCTTCGTAGGCTCGAATGTAGAGTATGGAGGGTTGAAGAGTTCGTTTTTGGCATTAAACTTGTCATGTAAAGCTTTATCGAGTTCAAGAAGGAACTCCATAGCCCTCCTGTTTGCATTAAGCTTTGGCAAACTTGCGTGACTCTGAATTCCGTGAACCTTAAACTTCAACCAGAGTATGCTCTTTTCCGCTATTTCTATTTCATCCCCTCTTTCGTTTCCAGCATCTGGAACAACCACCAAGTCGTTTTTGTCGAACACACCCTGCTTCAAGAGGTACTTTATCCCGTATTCACTGCCAGTCTCCTCATCCGAAACGAAGACCAAACCTAAACCAATCTTAGGCTCAAAACCCCTATCTATCAGATTTTTCACAACCTTACCAGCAAATAGAGACGACACAATCGCCTGATTGTTGTCCTCAGCTCCCCTCCCGTAAATCTTACCATCCCTAACAACCGCTTTGAAGGGCGGAGTTTCCCAGAGCGATAAATCCCCTTCTGGAACTACATCGAAGTGCGAGACTATCCAAAGCATCCTCTCTCCATCACAGACCTTGGCAACTACGTTCGGTCTAACACCACCTTTAGCCCTATCATCTTTAGCATCAAACCTCTCAACTTCAAATCCTTCGAGAAGACTTTCAACGTACTCAGCCTTATCCAATTCCCCATCTCCACCGTAATCTGGACCTATCGCCTTCAGTTCGATGAGCCTACACGCTACCTCTACCATATCCTCTCTAAACTTCTCGCACTCTCTAACTACCTCCTCCATCATTAGAAATCACCTTCTTTATCTCATTCTCAAGATCGTTAACGATTCTCAAAACTTCTTCATCTTTGGATTTCTTTAACCTTTCAATTTCAGCAATTATTCCAGCCAAGCTTCGGAAATTTTTCGGAGATCTCTCATATATTTCTTTAAGTTTTTCTATCCTATCCCTTGAGACCAAATCGCATTCCAGTAATTTGACAATCTCTTTGAAAAGTTCCGCAACTTTCCTACCGTTTTTAGTCAACTTCAACACCTTGGTTCTCCCCTCAAACTCCGACTCTACAATAGCAAACTTTTCGAACTCGTTAAGTATCTTTGAAACGTAGCTGTACGGAGAGTTAACCTCTTTAGCTATTAACATCGGATACACTCTCTTCCCATTCTCCTCCGCATCGAGAATCTTCAAAAGGATGTCTACAGTCTTCTCATGAATGAACAACCTTTTTGGCATCACATACAATTGTCGTTGTGGGTTAAAAGTTGTTTTCTTTTAATCGGAAAGATGAAATAGCTCCCCGCAACTCCGACAGATATGAAAATTTTCATTGAGAACGATGTAGCGTACGTTCCGTTCTCCAAGAAACTGGAAAAGATGGGGATCGGAATCAAGAGAGAGGGTAGATTGATCCTGCATCCTATAGAGGTACTTTACCTGGTCTTGAACGGTAGAGGTGAAGTTGTAGGAAAGTCGTTCGTAGACGTGTTTGAATGGTGTATGGAGAGAGTCGAAAACTTCATACCAAAGTACTGCGTTTACGAAGATTTGAGAAGGAGGGGATATAGGGTAAAGATCCTTGAAGATGTTTTGGTAGGAAAGTACGTCTTCTATCCGATTGAAGAAGTTGAGGATGTTAGTATAAGGAGTATTGCAGAAAGGGGATTTGAAAATTTAGTATTGGCTGTAGTCGATGAGGAAAACGAACTTACCTACTACAAGGTTGAAGAGGTCAAGCCAAGAGGTAAACACGAAGAGGAGGAATTCAACGTAAAGGGAGTGCTCGTTGAAAATAGGATATTTACGGACGGATCTCTCCATAAGATGTACTTCTACGGAAGCCTTAAGGGAGACATGACCATACTATCCGTACTCGAAGGGGCTTACCTCGTTGAAAAGGGTTGGTTGGAGGTTTACAAATCTGGATCCAAGATTGAACTTGATGAACTTATAAATATAGGTAAGAAGAAAGACCCCGATTTCGAGAGGAGGTTTGAGGTTTACAAAGATTTGAAGGAAAGGGGCTTTGTCGTTAAAACAGGCTTAAAGTTTGGTAGCGACTTTCGACTTTACGAGTACGTTGGAGAAAAACTGCCTCACTCAACTTATCTCGTCACAATCGTTGACAACAGAATTTTACCGGCTTTTGAGATCGTTAGAGCTGTAAGGTTGGCTCAGAACGTTAGAAAAAAGATACTCTTTGTATACAAAGATGGTGGTAGCAACAGATATATATCCGTTGAAAGGGTGAAGGTCTAAACTTTTCGAAATTAAAGGCATTCGAAGCGAAAAATTTTGATTATTAAAATTTAGAAATAAAATAACAAAAAATGCTAATTTTCATTGGATTGGTAATATCTAAAATCCGCAAAGTTTTTATTTTTACAGTCCGAAACATTGTTGGCACGAGTTGAGATTGTTAGAGTGTTCTTGAGGTGATAAGATGGCTGAAGAAGAGCCGAAGATTGGCGTCTACATCTGCCATTGTGGAGAGAACATAGCTGGTGCGGTGAATATAGAGGAGGTAAAGAAGTTTGCTGAAACTCTGCCGAATGTAGTAGTCGTGAGGGACTACCTCTTCATGTGTTCCGATCCGGGACAGGAGTTGATTAAGCAGGATATAAAGGAGGGTAAGGTTAACAGGGTTGTAGTGGCTGCATGTACACCAAGAACGCATGAACCAATCTTCAGAAGAGCATGTGAAGATGCGGGATTGAACAAGTACTACTTCGAGATGGCAAACATCAGAGATCAGTGCTCATGGGCTCACTGGCATGAGAAGGAGAAAGCTACCGAGAAGGCTAAGCAGATAATAGCTGCTGCAGTTGCCAAGGCAAGATTACTCGAACCATTGGAAGACAGATACGTAGATGTAACGCAGAAGGTTTTGGTCATTGGAGGTGGTATAGCCGGTATTTTCGCAGCATTGGATATTGCTAACGCCGGTTACAAGGTTTATCTCGTTGAGAAGAACCCCTCAATCGGAGGAAACATGGCTAAATTGGATAAAACTTTCCCAACAAACGACTGTTCCGCCTGTATCCTTACACCGTTAATGGTAGACGTCGCAAACCACCCGAACATCGAATTGATCACATACGCTGAAGTTGAAGCCGTAGAAGGTACGGTGGGTAACTTCAAGGTTAAAGTGAGGAAGAAGCAGACTTGGGTTGACTGGGAGAAGTGTACCGGTTGCGGAGCTTGTGTAAACGTTTGTCCTCCTAAAGCCAGAGTTCCAGATGAGTTCAACGAAGGTTTGAGCAAGAGAGGGGCAATATACATCCAGTTCCCACAAGCCGTACCAAAGAAGGCTGTTATAGATGCAGATGCCTGTATAAAGTGTAGCGGAAGATGGTTCGGTGAGCCTCCAAGAACCACTAAAGACGGTAAGCCCATCCTCGCTCCTTGTGAGAAGGTTTGTCCCACGGGAGCTTGTTTGAGAGACGAACCAAGAAATCCCGAAGGCGAACTGATTGAATTAAACGTTGGAGCGATAATCGTTGCTACGGGTTACAAGGTAATGGACAAGAAGCACTTCAAGGAATTCGCTCCCGATTCACCCAACGTAATCACCGCAATGCAGATGGAGAGGTTGATCTCAGCTACGGGTCCAACCGAAGGTAAGCTCATCGTTCCTTCGGACATTCCAAAGTATGAACAGTGGAAGAAGAAGGTTGCCAAGGGAGAACAGGTTGAGTTGGATGCGAGGAAACCGCACAGAATCGTTTACGTTTCATGTGTTGGTTCAAGAGATGAGAGATTCCACACATACTGTTCAAGAATCTGCTGTATGTACATGCTCAAACAGGCTATGCTTCTCAAGGAGAAGTATCCAGACTTGGACATATACATCTTCTTCATAGACGTTAGAAC
>CAYMRE010000022.1:0-11060 GCA_964392755.1 uncultured archaeon | reverse complement strand
ACTTCATAACAATTTTTTATCTTTTGATTCAATTTTTCAATTCTCAACTCCGAAGGGGGTGATACTATGCTCAATTTCCTGCGAAGGAAGAAGGAAGAGGAAGAGGAGGAAGAATTTGAAGAAGAGGAAGAGCTTGAAGAGGAGGAAGTTGAGGAGGAAGAGGAGGAAAGTCAAGTAGAAGAATCAAGTACGGAATCCGACACGCTCACAAAGGTCATGGAAAGGTTGAACGACATAGAGAACAGATTGCCAAGAATAGACGTTTCAATAAACGGATTGAAGAGAGAACTCGATGAGGTAAAGTCGCAACTTAAAAGCATGGAGGATACGCTCAAGGATGTCATGGTTCTGTATGAAGTAGTTTCATCTCAGATAAACCCGTTTCTATCATCTTCTGGCGGAATAATAGACGTTGGAAAGCTGAAGAGACGTTTAGAGATGCTGGAGAGAGATTTAAGAATAATTCTCGGTGTTGATTTGGACAAAATCTTGGACGAGGTTCTATACGGGGGGTGATAGCCTTTGGGTGACGAAAACAGGAACGTGATAAAACTGGAGGAGTTGGGTGTTGATAAGGTTAAGAAGCATCTGGAAAAGTACAGGGGTAGGATTCCCAACGTGATACTTGAGGAGCTTTACGAGAAGCTTAAGGATAAGGACGTTTCTGAAGAGCAAATCGACAGAATCGTTCAGAGGGTAGAGGAGAACCTTTTCACGTTCAACAAGGTCGGTAACATTCTGAGAAAGCTTGATAGCATTGAGAACCTCGTAAGACAGGTTGTAAAGCAGGAGGTACCAGTAAGTGAAGTTCCGGCTGAATCGCAAGTAGAGTCGGTAACGGTTGAAACGCCATTTGATAAACCCGCCAGATTGAACGCCATAGCCAACGATGCAAGGATTATAATGATTCTGCTGAGATGGATTGAGTTCTTGATCGAAAGAGTTGGATACGACGGGCTTGAGGATGTTTTAGATTATTACGTCGATGTCGGATGGATCAGTGAGGATGTGATGTTTACGGTTTTGAAGTATGCCAAGGGAATCAAGCTTTATCACGAAAACTCCGACTGGAGACCCGTTGGGTTCATGAGCGTTAAGGATCACATAACTTCACTCATGTTTATAGAAGCTCTTAGAACTGGAAAATTCGACAGAGATTCTCTCCTTTCGGTTGAGAGGGAGATACATAAGATAAAGAAGGAGATTGCTGAGTTACATGGGGTTTAGCACGTTAGCCGGTTTCGTCATAGTGCTCATGGTCTCGATAACGATAGCGGGATACCTACTGCACGCTGTGATCGATCAGATCAAGGAGATCAACAAGTTTTCGAAACTTGAGAACGAGATGAAGCTGAACATCAAAAATTCGAACTTCGAAATTGTAAAGATCACAGCCTTGAACACATCTTCCACAACTTACGATCTAACGGTAATCGTGAAGAACACGGGAGCTACAACCTTCAACTGTGAAAAGTTCTCAATACTCGTGGATGGAGTCCTCGTAAATTACACCGTAAACGTATCGAAGCTTTACCCACTTGAATCTGCTGAGTTCAAAGCTGTGGATTTGAGTGGAACGGTTGGAAGCTCTCACAGGATTATGGTGGTTTCCGATAACGGGATTAGAAGAATGGATACGTTCACGGTGGTGTAATATGGCTGGCGAGAGTGCATCGCACATAATCCTGTTCATTACTACCGTCCTATTAGCCTCATCGGTTTCCGCTGTGACGTTCGTTACGGTTCAGAAGATGACGATCGATTTCGAGTTCAGGGGAAAGGCTATTTCGGAATACTTAGCTACGGACTTCGAAATAATAAACGATCCGAGTATGATTCCACAGATTAACGGGGCATACGTTTTCTACATTAAGAATACGGGCGATACGATAATACCCTTTACAAATGAAACCATCACAGTTCTTATAGATGGTTCTGCCGTTTACAACTTTACAACGAACGTTTACAGTTTAAAGCCGGGAGACGTTGGTGAGATAAGGGTATACACCACTTTGAGCGTTGGAGATCATAGAATAACCGTAGTACTTCACAACGGGATCTCAAAATCCTTGGACTTTAACGTGGGGTGATTGAAATGGCTAAACTCTTCTCCGTTCAACTTGAAAACGACGAGTTTCACAAGAAGTTGGGTGGTGGAATCCCGTCGGGAACTTTGGCTTTAATCAAGGGTGAGCACGGTAGTGGTAAGTCTGCAGTTTGTCAGAGAATTGTATTCGGTCTTTTAAAGAACGGCGTTACCGTAACGTACATATCTACACAGCTCACAACACTCGACTTCATAAAGCAGATGTCTTCCTTAGGTTACGATGTTGTTAAGAGCATAGTTAGGAGGAAACTGCTGTTCATTCCCGTCTATCCTCTACTCCAAGAACCTAAGCAGAGAAGCGATTACTCCAAGAAGCTGATGGGTGCAAAGGAACTGTTCGAGAACGACGTTGTGGTGATAGATTCCTTCACAACTCTCGTCAAATACGATATCGATCCAGAGTCCGTTGTATCGCTCATGGGATTCTTCAAGAGGATAGTTGCCTTGGATAAGGCGATAATTCTGACTGGAACGAACGAGATCAATGAAGAATTGATGAACGAAATTGAATCCGCATGTTCTATGGTTGCTGAAACGTCGATCAGAAAGTTTGGAACGGATTTGAAGAACGTCATGGTAATAAAGAAGTACAACCTCGCCGTCGGGCAGTATTCTAAGCAGATCGCTTTCAGAGTTGAGCCGAAAATCGGTTTGGTTGTTGAAATCGCTGCGGTGGCATGAAGGTCGTAAAATCCGATACTCTTCAAGATGCTTTGAAGAGAAATCCGCATTTGAAGGCTTATTTGGATGAATTCAAACGAAAGGAGGGAGTAGTTCCCTCGTTTGTGCCAGCCCTTTCAAGGGATATGAAGTCACTGCCAAGACCGAACCTGATATACCCGGTTGGTGATCCAATCTTCATACACATATACACCGACAGGGAGGGAGAGAGAAGATACATAGCGATAGAGCCGAGGTTAACGCCAGATGAAGAACCGAAGTATAGAGCTTTGATGGACAAGATGCTCGAAATAGCTCCGCAGGAAAAAACTCCAAAGGACGATGAAGAGCTTGAACAGCTTATAGATGTTCTAATCGATAAGGTCGTGGAAATAGTTCCCAAGAAAGAGCCTTTTGAGAAGAAGAGGAAGTTGTTCAAACTGGGTTTTGAGAAGATTAGACTTACGAGAGAGGAAGTTTACAAGTTCAGATACCTCATAAAGAGGGACGTTATCGGCGTAGGACCTTTAGAACCGCTAATAAGGGATCCGTACATCGAGGATATTCATGTGATTGGTCCGAAGAACACCCACATCGTTCACAAGATATTCGACATGCTTCCCACAAACATCGACTTCAAAGACGAAATATACATGGCGGAATTCCTCAAAAACTTGGGAGAGAGGATAGGAAGACCCGTCAGTGAGAGAAATCCAATAGTTGACGGTACTTTACCAGACGGAAGTAGAATCAACATAATCTACAGCCCAGACGTATCTTTAAGGGGTCCTTCATTCACGATAAGAAAATTCACAGCGGTTCCGTTAAGTATAACACAGCTTATAAACTGGGGAACTTTGAGTGCTGAAATTGCAGCTTACCTCTGGCTGTGTTTGGAGTACGGTATGAGTATATGGGTAAGTGGAGAGACTGCAAGTGGTAAGACCACAACGCTAAACGCTATGATCCCATTCATAAAACCGCAGTCGAAGATTTACACCGCTGAAGACACACCGGAGGTTCAAGTACCTCATCCAGTCTGGCAACAGCTGTGTACGAGGGAGAGAGGAAGTGAGGGAAAAGTCGATCTCTTCGATCTGCTAAAAGCTGCTTTGAGAAGCAGACCGAACTACATCATAGTCGGTGAGATCAGAGGAAAGGAAGGAGCGGTAGCATTTCAGGCTATGCAGACTGGACACCCCGTTTTGGCTACATTCCATGCGGGTAGCGTTAAGAAGCTCATTCAAAGGCTTACGGGTGAACCCATAAACGTTCCCATAACCTTCATCGACAACTTAAACGTTGTTCTGATTCAGCAGGCTGTTTATAGGAAGGGACAGTTCTTGAGGAGGTGTTTAGTCGTTGAGGAGATTGAAGGGTATTATGAGGAAGTGGGAGGCGTCGTTACGAGGACAGTTTTTGAATGGGACTCCGTAACCGATAAGCACAACTTTAGAGGGCTTTACAACTCCTACATACTCGAAAACAAGATTGCTCAAACCGCTGGATTCGAAGATCCCCGACAGATATACGAGGAGATGTTCTTGAGGGCGAGGATTCTGCAAAGGATGGTAGAACTCAAGATTTTCAATTACTTCGAGGTTACCAAAGTTATCTGGTCTTTCTACAAGAAAGGACTGCAGGGGTTGCCGTTTAGACTTTAGGGAGGTGATAACTTGAACGGGCGTCATTTAAGGCTCGTAATTCCAGCGGTGTTCTTTGCAACACTCTACCTGTTACTAATGCTGACAGTTCTTGCAAACTTCGTGAAATCGGTCGGTTTGTTTGCAATTTTACTTTATACGATACCGATTTTGATTTTGATACTTGCTGTATCTTTACCGAAGATTATCAAGAGTAGAAAGAGGAAGGAAATTGAAGACAACATACACTTCTACATAACGCACTTGGGTGCTTTGGCTACCTCTGAAATAAGCAGAAAGGACATGATGAAGATTTTATCTGAGAGAAAGGAGTACAGAGCTTTGGCTGAGGAAACGAGGAAGATTTACATTCTCATGGATAAGTGGAACAAGAATCTCGCACAGGCTTGCAGGTTCATAGCCAAAAGGACACCGAGTAAGATATTTGCAGATTTCTTGGATAGGATGGCTCACGAGCTTGACAGTGGTGAAGACTTCAAGGAATTCATAAAGAGGGAACAGAAGGTTGTGATGAACGCATTCTCAACGCTCTATCAGGGTAAGCTTTACAGTATAGACGTATTCAAGGAAGTTTACGTTTCCGTTATGATTTCCCTTGCATTCTTTGCATCCTTTGCAATAATTGCACCTTTCCTAACGGGTTTGAACGTCATGTTAATTCTGAACTTAATCATAATCCTGCTTATCTTGATCGAAATTGGATTACTCATATATGTAAAAGTTGTTTCACCGGTCGATCCCATTTGGCAAACCTCTGGTGAGCTTACGTCCATCGATAGAAAGATATACAAGGCTTTTTACATCTCATGTGTTCTCTGCCTGATCGTGTTTGCCCTCATACTCTTTTCAGTTTTCGCTTTCAGGCTATTTAGCATACCCATTCCGTTCATAGTAGCTTTGACCGTTACACCGATGTTGATTCCGGGGATGATTTCAAAGAAGGAGGAGAATAAGATAATTGACAGAGATAAAAATGCGCCATCTTTCATAATGAGCTTAGGAGCTTCAGCTTCCGCAATGGGTGGTAACATTCTTAACGCCTTGAAGTTTCTCACAGCTCACGACTTTGGAGAATTAACCGAAAGTATAAGAGCACTCTACAAGAGGCTCTGCACGAGAATGAACAAGAAACTGGCTTGGAAGAAGTTCAGCATCGATACGGGTAGCAATCTGATATACAGGTTTACGGATATGTTTGTAGAGGCAATCTCACTCGGTAGCGATCCAAAGGACGTTGCAGAGATTGTCTCGAGCAACTTCACAATGATAAACTCTCTGAGAGATAGAAGGGCAAGAAGTGTAAGCTCGCTCATCGGCATATGCTACGGAGCGATAATAGGCATGGCATTCTCACTCTACATATCCTACGGCGTTATCGAAACTATGAACAAACTCTACTCAACCCTCAAAATACCAAAAGAAATCGTGGGAAATCTACTCTATCCGATTTCTGGCGTTGATATTGCCTACCTCAACATTGCCATACAGTTTATACTGATGTTTCATGCCATAATAGCATCCATTATCGTAAAGATAGTAGACGGAGGTAGATGGATGAGTGGTTTGGTTCACATGGTGGGTATGCTTTGGCTTGCGGCAGTCTCGGGATACGTATCTCAGATGGTCATTTCTCACTTACTATCCTTCTGAAGATTTCGAAACATTTTTATGGTGTCACAACACAATAACTATGATGATAGTTATGGTAAGTAGGTGATCTCCCATGATCGTACCCTACCTGCTTACAATAGATCCACATATATTAAGATCACTAAATAAAAGTCACTTACGAAAGAGGGTCTTGATGTATCTCGATTCGATATACCCGAATGCGGACTATCTCTCAAACATCGCAAGACGGATAGGGAGTGACGCTTCAAACGTTTTAGGATGTCTAAGGGGTATGGGTAACAGATACAACGGAAACAGCTCTCTTATAGAGCTTGGACTTGTTGAGGTCATAGATGTGGATGGTTACAAGTACTACAGAATAACAGATTTGGGAAGAAGGGTAGCGAAGATGTTGAAAGAGATGCATAGGGGGAAGATGTTGCATGTTTAAGGTTTCCGATGTACTCGACTTTGTATACGGATACCTGTTGTTTAAAGCTTACTTTTTTAATATAAAAACGAATGTTTGTAACACAAGTTACCCAAACGAAAGCTATGCAAAGAGATGGAGGGAATTTATAAAAAGTTTGAGTAAAGATGCTCTAAACAAGGCGTTAAAACTCGTAACTGAAAAGGCGGATGTCGTCTTTAGTGGTGCTCTTGACATATACGATTGCTTTGATAGAGCATCTTACTTCGCGTTGATACATCCAAACCATCCCAATATAACTCTCGGATTCGTGAAAGATGCAGACCTTTGGGACATGTGGCTAACCGAGGGAATATACAAGATAGTAAGACAGGCAATAGCTGAGATTGCGGATATATCAAGCGGAGACAAGGTTATAGATTTCGGTTGTGGTAGTGCTTCTCCAACGTTTTACGGTAACATCGTGGGTTCTAATGGCATCTATACAGGTATAGACTACTCCAAACCGCTCCTCAACTTGGCTTATGTGAGAGTAAAGGACGAGAAAATTGCGGATAGGGTAAATCTTAGACAGGAATACGTTGATTCTAAATTGGTTTTTAAGAGATGCTACGATATCGTTATCTGCTCGTCTGTACTCCAATACGTCGATTTAAAATCGACTCTTACAAATGCTGTAAATGCGTTGAACGGTGAGGGGATAATAGTTGTGTTTTCCGAGACTTTCTCTGATGTAGATACGGAAAAGACTAAACTGTTCGAGCTGTACTATTCTCTAATTCCTTCCTTTAGGAGATTTCCATCGATTAAAGAGATTTGCGAAATTCTTGATCTTATATGCGATTACAGGTACGAGTTAATCGATACGCACTTGTTGAAGGTAGAGGTTAGCAATCGATGATGTAACACTCATTTCACACCGCTCATGATAGTTTTGCAACACCTTTATATTGCAAAACCTTTTAAAAACTAATGGGGGTCGTTGGGGGTCGGGTTTGATCGATGAGAACCCGATACGGACGACCCCTACATCTTTATTACCACCTTCGAGAATTTTTTACGTGGTATCTGTGGCAATCCCGTCATCGGCGTTGATAAACGAGAACGATCCCAAGATAAAGACATTCAAAGTCGGATTGATTGCGAGAGCCTGTGCAATTTTTAGAGTCGAGGAGATCATAATCTACCGAGACCCCAAGCTCAACGAGTCCGAATTCATCAAAGACGTTTTAGAATATGCTGAAACTCCGCAATACCTTCGAAAGTACATACCTTTGAAGTCTACGCTGAAATACGCTGGAGTTCTGCCACCCCTCAAAATCCCCTCTCATAAGCCGAAACGCTTAAAAGTCGGTGAGGTGAGGGAGGGGGTCGTAGTAAGGGTTGGTCCTGACGGGACACGATGGGTCGATATAGGTGTAAAGGCCCTGGCACCCCTCAAGTCCAAAGCTAAAAGGGGTGCCCGTGTCACCGTCAGGGTCTGTTCGACGAATCCGTTGGTAGTTGAGGAGACAAAACCTGAGGAATATTGGGGATACAAGGTTAGGTTAGCTGAGCTGAGGGATGTGTTGAAAAGGGAAAACGTGGTGCTGACTTCGAGGAAGTGTAAGGTGCCGAAAATAGAGGAAATAAAGTCCCTAAAGGATGTAACACTCGTGTTCGGAAGTCCTGAAGAAGGGGTGTTCGAGATAATGAGGAGGTTAGGTATTGATTGGAATGGCAGATGTTGGAACACGATACCCATGCAGGGTGTTGAGACCGTAAGGTTAGAGGAGGCTATCTACGCTACTCTTGCAATAGTTAATTACGTGAGGTGGGTTGAATGAAGTATAGCAGACCAAGAAGAGGGTCTTTAGCATTTAGCCCGAGAAAAAGGGCAAGGGACGTAATTCCGAGGATAAGGAGCTGGCCGAACTACGAGGGAGAGCCGAAGCTACTTGGATTTGCAGGATACAAGGCTGGAATGACCCACGTAATAATGATCGACGACAGGAAGAATTCTCCAACTTACGGAGAGGAGATAGTAGTTCCCGTAACCGTTTTGGAGTGCCCTCCCATGAGAGTTGCTGGGATAAGGGTCTATAAGAACACAATGTACGGCTTGCAGATCGCAAAAGAAGTATGGACGACCGAGCTTGACGAGCATCTAAGCAGAAGGTTGCCTCTACCAAAGAAGATAAACACCGACGTTGAATCCCTTAAAGAGTTAGAGGACATCGCCGAAGTTAGGCTGATCACATATACACAGCCCTATTTGATAACGGGCGTTCCTTCAAAGACACCAGACGTGATGGAGTATAAGGTTGGAGGCTCAGATATTAACGCAGTTTTGGATTACGCTGTATCGAAGCTTGGAAAGGAAATAAGGGTTTCTGAGGTATTTCAGGAGGGCGTATTCATCGATGTCATTGCCATAACAAAGGGTAAGGGATTCCAGGGACCAGTGAAGAGATGGGGCGTAATTACGCTCGATGCAAAGCATGCGAGGAGCAGTAAGCACAGAAGGGTTGGAACACTTGGTCCATGGACACCACACAGGGTTAGATGGACTGTTCCTCAAGCGGGACAGATGGGATTCCACCAGAGAACGGAATACAACAAGAGAGTCATCAAGATTGGCGAGAACGGTGAGGAGATTACTCCTGAAGGCGGTTTTGTCCGCTACGGAGTTGTTAGAAGCGATTACGTTTTGGTGAGCGGAAGTGTTCCTGGACCAGTTAAGAGGCTTATCAGGATGAGAGATGCGATAAGACCGCCTGAGGAGGTTTATGAGGGTATAAACATCGTGTATATCAGCACAAAATCGAAGCAGGGTAGGTGATCGCGATGATTGGTAAGGTTTTGAATCTCAAAGGAGAAATCGTTGAGGAAATAGAACTGCCAAAGGTATTTGAGACCGAGTTCAGACCAGACATAATCAAGAGGGCAGTTTTGGCAATTCAGTCTCACAGGAGACAGCCTTACGGCACAAATCCTTTGGCTGGAGTAGATTACTCTTGGGAAAACTGGGGTCCTGGACATGGATATGCCAGAGTGCCGAGATGGAAGATAGGTAGCAGGGCTGTAGTGGTTCCTCAAGCCGTTGGAGGTAGGAGAGCGCATCCACCAAAGGTGCAGAAGAAGTGGGCTGAGAAGATAAACAAGAAGGAAAAAAGGAAGGCTTTGATGTCCGCAATTGCCGCAACCGCAAACCCTGAGCTTGTAAAAGCTAGAAACCACATATTCGAGGGAGAACTACCTAAGATTGTCGTTGACGACATGGAATCGATTAAGAAGACCAAGGAGGTTGCTGAGGTTTTCAAAGCCATAGGTGTTTACGCAGATGTTGAGAGGGCTAAGGAAACGAAGAGGGTTAGGGCTGGAAAGGGTAAAATGAGGGGAAGAAGGCACGTAATGAAGAAGAGTGTTCTGCTCGTTGTAGGTAAGGATGATGGAGTAATCAAAGCCGCTAAAAACCTGCCGGGTGTCGATGCGGTTTTGGTGAAGGACTTGAACGTCGAATTACTTGCCCCCGGATGCGTTGCTGGAAGACTCACGGTTTGGACTAAATCTGCAATAGAGTATCTGAGGGGATGGTTATGCTGATCAAGTGCTTTTTGGTTACGGAAAAGGCTGTAAGCTTGCTGGACAAGAACATTCTCACAGCTATAGTTGACATCAGAGCAAGAAAGCCGGACATAAAGAGGGAAGTGGAAAGGCTGTTTGGTGTTGAGGTGGAGAAGGTAAACACGCTGATAACTCCAAAGGGCGAGAAGAAGGCTTACATCAAGCTGAAGACTGGATCAGCGGAAGAGATCCTTTCGAAGTTGGGCGTGTTCTGAGGTGGTGTAGATGGGTAAGCGTATAATTTCACAGAATAGGGGAAGGGGAACCCCCACCTATACGGCTCCATCACACAAGTACAGGGCTGAGATAAAACATCTCAGGTTTAGGCAAGGAGAAACAATTACGGCTGAAGTTATAGACATTCAGCACGATCCTGCGAGAAACGGACCAGTAGCTCTGGTTAGATTGCCAGACGGGAGGAAGGAGTACGTTTTAGCTGTTGAAGGTTTGGGAGTTGGCGACATAATTCAGGCTGGCGAGAACGTTGAAATAAAGCCGGGAAATACAACCTACCTCAAGAACATTCCCGAGGGAACTTACATCTGCAATATCGAAAATCAGCCCGGAGATGGTGGTAAATTTGCAAGGGCAAGTGGCACTTACGCAATTGTAGTAGCCCACGAAGAGGATAGAGTTCTTGTCCAAATGCCATCTGGAAAGCTCAAGTGGTTCGATCCCAAATGCAGGGCTACGATTGGTATTGTAGCTGGTGGAGGAAGAACGGACAAGCCATTCGTGAAGGCTGGAAAGAAGTACCACAAGATGAAGAGCAAAGCGGCGAAGTGGCCAAGAGTAAGAGGAGTTGCGATGAACGCTGTTGATCATCCATTCGGTGGAGGTAAGCACCAGCACGTAGGAAGACCTAAGACAGTCAGCAGGAGAGCTCCTCCAGGAAGGAAGGTTGGTAGCATCGCTGCGAGAAGGACTGGTATCAGGAAATGACTTTTATATCCATTTCGCGAGGTGTTGGGTATGGCGCTGA
>CAYMRE010000021.1:0-11277 GCA_964392755.1 uncultured archaeon | reverse complement strand
TATTTCCTTTCGAGTTCTTCAAGGTCTATCAGCTCCAGCTTGCCTTCTTTATAGGCTTTCAAATCTTCCTTAAGTTCATTCAATTCCTCCTCACTTAGCTCGTCAAAAAGCTCTTCTTCGATTCTCTTTAGTCTCTCATCAATTTCATTAAGCTTGCTCTCAATTCTCCTTAGGATTTCAACGATTTCGCTCATTACATTCGAATTCGTAAAGTTGGATAAAAACATTCCGATGATTCCTAAGCCTTTTCGATCTTCATCCTAAGCTTTATCATGTCCTCGTAAAGTGGTATAGCCAAGTAAACGTTCAGAGCCAATGCCAGTGCCTTTGCATCCCTCGTTACGTTCAATAGTCTTTCTACAAAATCCTCCAACTCCTTCAGCTTCTTCAAAGCCTCTTCAAGATTTCCAGACCTGTAAACATCCAAGAACTCCCTAACCCTTCCGATCACTATCGCATCCATGCTATCACCAGTAGAGCTCCTCGTTCAGCCAAGGAATTAATGCCATAGTCACGGCAATCCTCGTCAAATCTATCCTCGAAACCTTTCCCCTTGTTAAGTAGTGTATCGCCCCGATCTTTCTGCCGATTTCTTTGATACCCGTAAACTCGCTCATGATCTTACCCACCTCTTCACCCCTCAAAGCCCTTTCAACGACAAAGGAGGGAAATTCGAATCCCGGACCAAATCCTATCGAGTACTTGCTTCCGTTGTAGATCACCGCAACTTGAAAGTCCACGTAACCCGTTATCGTCCTCTCAAACGGAAACAATCCAGCCTCAACACCAACGCTGAAATCGCAATCCCCATAGGATTTCAAAGCCCTGTTTATAGCACCCCTTATCACTTCATCTCCAATCGGCTGAGCACTTACACCAGAGTCAACATCTTTCGGTATTACCTCTACATCTTCAAAGAACTCCTCAAATGCCCTCTTAACGCCCTCCACCTTCGTGGGATTTGTTGATCCGACTGCAACTTTCATGTAAAGAACTTGTCCAGCGTAACTTCAGCCTTTTCCTTCTCCTTCTTCTTTCTCCTTCTTCTCCTACTCTTACCCTTAGCTTCCTTAGCCTCCTCTTCAGCCTTCTCAGGTTCAACGACTTTTTTAACCTCCTCAACTACCTCGGGCTTTGTTTCTACCTTCTCAACCTCTTCAACTTTCTTTTCGAAGGCTTTGAAGATTTCCTCTTCAACTTCCTCCTCTAAATGCCTTCTTATGCCGTGCTTCCTTATGAACTCCTTTATCTCTCTCGCCCTTTTATCTCCCACAAGTAGAGAAAGTTCCTCCTCGCTAAGATCGTAGAATGCTGAAATCTTGGAAGCTGTTGATATATCCGCATGTCTCAGCATGTAAACTATGAAGAAGAACATCTCGCTCAGAGCTTTTCTCGTTGACATGTGAGAGTACTTTGCGATCTTCTTAAGGATGTTTCTTATCTTTTCCCTCCTCTCCTTTATCAAGGTAAGCATCTGCCATATATTCGGTCTCTGATATTTCGTAAAACCTCCCTTCGCCTTTTGCTTGGCAAAAGCGACTCCTACTGTCATTAGATACGTTGCGTACCTCCAGAGCCTGTAAAATCCCCTCCTCCTAACCCTGCCCAAGAACATATCAGCCCTCGAAAGAACGAGGTAAGCCCTCAAAAGTTCCTCCCCTTCATATTCCAAGGGAAGATTTTCGTCGATCCAGACGATTAAATCTTCAGGAGACTCATCCAAATTCATTGCATCTGTATAGACCGTTCTGTCAAAACGCTTGAATATTTTCTGCATAACTTTGAAGACATCAGTTTCTTGCGTTCTTTTGGCTACAACGACATCCTCAGCCCTTATCTCCTTTCTACCCTGAGCAATAGCCTGCAAATCGTTTATTGCCGCTCTCAAATCTCCACCAGCATTTTGAGCGATTGCTATCAGAGCTTTTCTATCAGCTTTAATCCCCTCACTCGCACATATCCTCTCTAAAACCTTAACGATTTGATCCGTTCTAAGCCTCTTGAACTGTATAAACTCGCACAAATCTCTAAGCTCTTTTGAGAGCTTGTATGGATCGTTTGCGGTCAAAATTATAGGTTGTCTCGGTTTTCGTTTCAGCAACTTTATCAATGCCGATTCTCCTCCAAAATCCTCCTTCTTGCTTATGTTGTCTACTTCATCCAAAAGAATCAGCTTCAACCTACCGCTCTCGCTGGATAGAAACTCACCTTCACTACTTATCGTCTCGCTAAACGCCGCTTCACCGACTATCCTCCTTATTATCTGCCAGCTTCTCTGATCGCTCGCATTCAACTCCACAACTTCCCAGCCGAAGGTGTTGGCTAAGGCTAAAGCTAAAGATGTCTTACCAACACCCGGTGGACCGCCTAAAAGCAGAGGTTTTTGAGGAATACCCTCCTGCCATCTTTTAGCCCAAGCTATGACCCTTTCAAGTATATCCTTATCAGCAACAACATCTTTGAGCGTTTTGGGTCTGTACTTCTCAACCCACAGCATTAACTCAATTTAAACTTCAACTTTAAAGAGCTTTGGTTTATAGCGTCATGCTTTTAAATTGTCGCCTTCAACTCTTTGGCTATGAGGAAGAAACTGCTTGACATACTTGCTTGTCCGATATGCAAGGGCGATTTGAAGCTTGAGGTGTTTGAAGAGGAGGGGGATGAGATAATTTCTGGCAAACTCATCTGCACGAAATGTGGTACGGAATATCCGATAGAGGATGGAATTCCAAACATGCTTCCTCCAGATTTAAGGTGAGATTATGAAGTACATCTTTGTGACTGGAGGAGTAATGAGCGGTTTGGGTAAGGGAATCACGTGTGCTTCGATTGGAAGACTATTGGTGGACATGGGTTACAGTGTAATTCCGATAAAGATCGATCCTTACATAAACATCGATGCTGGAACTATGAACCCCTTTCAGCACGGAGAGGTTTACGTTTTGAAGGACGGAACTGAGGTAGATTTGGATTTGGGACACTACGAGCGTTTTATAGGTGTTGAGCTTACCGGAGACCACAACATAACGACCGGCAAAATTTACAGAAACGTCATCGAAAAGGAGAGGAAGGGTGAGTATTTAGGTCAAACTGTTCAAATAATCCCTCACGTCACAGACGAGATAAAGTCCTGGATAAGGAGAGTTGCCGAAGAGAGTGGAGCGGACGTTTGCTTGGTCGAAATCGGAGGAACCGTAGGTGATATAGAGGGAATGCCCTTCCTTGAGGCTGTAAGACAGATGAAGAACGAGTTGAAGCACGAGGACTTCATGCTCGTCCACGTTACCTTAATTCCACTCGACACCGGAGGGGAGCAGAAAACGAAACCCACACAGCACAGCGTTAAGGAGTTGAGGAGCTTGGGATTGCAACCGGATGCAATTGTAGGTAGATGCGTTGAGAAGCTTAAGCCAGAAACGAAGAGGAAAATATCTCTGTTCTGCGATGTGCCAGTTGAAGCTGTCATAAGTAACGAGAATGTCGAAGACATTTACGAAGTCCCGCTTAAGTTTAGGGAAGAGAAGTTCGACGAGTACATAATAAAGAGGCTTAAGCTTGAGAAGAGACCCTACAAAAGTGAGTGGGAAGAAATAGTAAAGCGTTTGAAGAGCTTGAAGGAGGAGGTTACAATAGCGATCGTCGGTAAGTACACTCATGTCAGAGACTCTTACATAAGCATAGTAGAGGCTTTGAAGCACGGGGGTATTGTGGCCGGATGCAAGGTTAAAATAAACTGGATAGAGAGCGAAGAACTTGAAGGCAAAGAGAATGTGGAAATTGAGGGAGATGGAATATTGGTGCCAGGAGGTTTTGGAAGGAGGGGAGCTGAAGGTAAGATAAGGGCTATTCAGTATGCGAGGGAGAACAACATCCCATTCTTAGGAATCTGCTTCGGATTTCAGCTTGCGGTAATAGAGTTTGCAAGAAACGTGATAGGGTGGGAAGATGCGAACAGCGGTGAGTTTGCGAAGGAGGGACATTTGGTTATAGATCTGCTACCAGAGCAGAAAAAAGTGAAGGAGCTTGGAGGAACGATGAGGCTGGGTGAGATAGAGGTAACGGTTGTGAAGGGTACCTTAGCTTACAAGCTCTACGGTAGGGAGAAGGTTTACGAGAGACACAGACACAGGTATGAGGTCAATCCCGAATACATTGAAGATTTGAAGAGGCACGGATTGGTCATCTCGGGTCACTCGGACAATGGCAGAAGGGTTGAGATAATAGAGTATCCAAAGAACGACTTCTTCATAGGAACACAATTCCATCCGGAGTTCAAATCTCGCCCCTACAACCCCTCACCGATCTTTGTGGGGTTCGTTAAAGCATCTTTAGAGAACAAATTAGAAGGTTAACTCGTCGCCCCTGAAAATCGGTCCATCTCTACAAACCCTCAAACCGTTTTCCAGAACACAGGAACCGCACAGCCCTATTCCGCATCTCATGTACCTCTCAACCGAGAACTCCACTTTTTTCAAGATTTTTTTCTCTTTCAGCAACTCGTACAAGCTTTTGAGCATTATTGGAGGACCACAGCAGTATATCCTTTCAAATTCATCAAAGTTTACGTTCTCCTCCATCAATAGCTGGACGACGTTGCCTTTAAATCCGTAAGAGCCATCGTCAGTTGAAACGTGAACGTCTTCAAACTCATCGAGAAAAACCAACTCCTCTCTGCTTTTCGCACCGTAGAAAACGGTAACTTCCGCATCCCTACCTTTCAACCAGTGGTAGAGGTATCTGAGGGGAGCAATTCCTATACCACCAGCTACTATAAGTGCTCTCTTGGAGTAAGAAAACGGTCTTCCGAATGGTCCCCTTATTCCCACAATCTCTCCACCCTTAAAGTTCACCAAAGCCTTCGTAGTTTCTCCCACAGCCTTGACCGTTACAGAATTTGGAGAGGATAGACTCAAAGGTATCTCCTCATAATCAAAGACGTTGAGCATCACAAACTGACCCGGGTACGATCTGACAGCCCTTTCGAACACCAGCGTTGCTATGCTATCGCAATGCCTTACGACCTTCTTCACCTTCAGGCAGAACACACTTCCACTACGTTTTGCGCATTTGTAACTTTCGCAAAATTGCGAAAAAAGTTAAATTAGTTAGTCCAATCGACACGGTATGAAAATAGGTGTTGTTCTTTGCACTTGCGGTGGTACACTCAACATAGACTTTGAGGATGTCAAGAACTACGTTGAAAGGTTTGTCGATAGGGTTGAAATCGTCGATCTCCTCTGTAAAAATCCAAATCTCGATGGTTTTAAGGGATTTGACGGAATAGTCTTCGCTTGCTGTAGCGAGCGTTCTTCACTGACTTTTAACGAGGATAAAATGCACGAAATAGCTAAAAAGCACGGAATAAAGTTCTGGGAGAGTGCAAACATAAGGGAGCAGTGTGCTTGGATTCACGATAGAGTGGAAGCTACGAACAAAGCCAAGGATATAATTGCCATGGCTGTTGAAAAGCTAAGGCTAAGCGGGGAGTATTTGCAATTCAAGCCTATCAGAAAGGTTCTGATTATAGGTGGTGGAGTTGCGGGGATAAGTTGTGCAAAGAGCTTGGCGGATTTGGGTGTTGATGTAACTATAGTTGAAGAGAAACCTTATTTAGGAGGTTTGGCTTGCCAAATACCTTTTCTCTGGCAAAGCGAAGGCGTTGCATCCGTCTGTACATCGGAATGCGTTATACCCGTTTTGAATAGAGAAGTTTTGAGGAGCAATGTTAGGATTTTCACGAGTTCGAGAGTTTTGGATGTCGAGAAGGTTGATGGAAACTTCAGAATTAAGATTGAGAAAGCACCGCAGTACGTCGATCCAGATAAGTGCGTTTCGTGTGGTAGATGTAGCGAGGTTTGTCCGATAGAAGTTCCAAATCCCTTCGATTTTGGAATGACGAAGAGGAAGGCGATAGACAAGGATTTCAGATTGGCGATGCCAGATACGTACAACATAGTCGAGGGTTGCAATAGGTGTGGGGAATGTGTGAAAGTTTGTCCAACGAATGCGATAAACCTCGATGCCAAGGCTGAAATCGTTGAAGAGGAGTTCGGTGCAATAGTAATAGCAACGGGACTCGATGCGAATAGGGATGTTCTCAAGAAATTCAGGTACGATCATCCGAAGGTAGTCACGTTGATGGAGTTCGAGAGAATAATGGCGAACGATTTCTTTGGAGACATTCCTATGAGCGTAGTTTTCGTGCTTTGCCAGAAAGATGACGTAGGATACTGCTCAAGACTCTGTTGTCCAATAACGGTAAAGCTTGCGAGTAGATTAGCCATGACCAAGCCCGAAACGGAGATTAAAGTTATCTACAAGAGTTTAAGAACTTACGGTAGGGCTTTCGAGGCTTTTAGGAGGTTAGCTGAGAGTAGAGGCGTTGAATTCGTTAGGGGTGATGTTGAAGGTATTGAAGTCGGAGAGGACTGCTTGATCGTAAAGACTTCTGAAGGTGAGTTCGAGGCGGATTACGTTGTCTTGGCTGAGCCTCTGATACCTTCAAGCGTAATGCTATTGAAAAAGCTCGGTTTGAAGCTTGATGACTTCGGATTTCCCCTTGAGTTCCAGCCACGTGTTATAAATCCTTCCGAAAGTTACGTTGATAGAATTTTCGTTGTCGGTTGTGCCAAGGGATTTAGGGATGTACAGGAGAGCATCGAATCTGGAAGGGCTGTAGCTGTTAAAGTCTTCGAAGCTTTGAAAGGGAAGGAGATGAAATATTACTCGATAACAGATGCGGATAAGTGTTCGAAGTGCGGTCTGTGTTATGCGGTATGCCCACACGATGCCGTAAAGTTCGACGGTGTTTTCAGGATAGATCCCGCCTTCTGTAAGGGTTGCGGTCTTTGCTACGCCACATGCCCGAGTAAAGCGATCAAACTTGTGAATTTGGAGGACGAGCAAATTCTGAGGATGGCGGATGTTGCGTTCAAGAATCATGACGGTGCAAGGATTCTGGCGTTTCTGTGCTACTGGTGCAGTTATGCGGCTGGAGATTTAATGGGCTACTACGGTTTAAAGCTTCCACCTTACAGAAGTGTCAGGATAAGATGTTCAGCTTCGCTCAATCCGGATGTCGTGGCAAGGATACTGCTTGAGGGTAAGGCGGATTACGTCATAATTGCCGGTTGCCCTCCCAAGAACTGCCACCACATCTGGGGTAACTACATCGAAGACAGGAGGATTAAGTTGCTTAAGGAGTTTCTGAGGGAATTGGGACTTGAAGATAGAGTCAGATTCGAATACATAGGAGTTGCGATGTGGAATAAATTGGCAAAAATCATAAAAAGTGTTTATTCAGAAGTGGAGAAATCTAAATCCGAAGAGACCGTAGGTAAGGAAGTCCAAACCAAAGGCTGAGAGTAGTAATCCTAAAGCGAAAACTACAACCCTATAAACTTTTTCCGCTCTCCCGCTGAAGGAAGTGGCGTGTGCTAAAGCGGTAAGCCAGACGAAATCCAGCCATACGTGAGCTACGTAAAACGGGATTAGGCTGATAAACCCCCAATTGGTTATCGCTTCAAGTATTAGAGGACTGCCTATCCCAACCCACCAGAGGATGAAGAAGGGGTTTAGGGCTGTGAGGGTTACGCCTACAAGGAAGGGATACCCCTCAAACTTCGACGATCTCTGAATGTTTGAGAAGGCATCCTTTAAGGTCATGTAACCGAAGTAGATCATGAAAACTCCGCCTATTAGGCTCGAAATTCTTATGAAGATCGGATCCTTGAACAGAATGTAAAGTCCTAAAGCTATGACTATTACAAGGGGTAACTCCACAGCTAAATGACCCAAAGCTATTTTAAAGCCACCTTTCCATCCGTGTTTTGTGCCAACTGCGAGTGTTGCGGTTGTTAAAGGTCCAGGTGCTAAAGCGCCGGACGAACTTATGAGCGTTACTTTGATCAGGAAGGGAAACATAACCCAAGGCAGAAAACATATTTAAAAAACTTGCAGTTCGATTTTCGTGAAGGCAATCTGGGATCTGCTGAGGCTTGAACACGGAATAATGTACGGCGTTGCGGTCATAATAGGGATAATAGTTTCTTCTGGAACCTTAGATTTTAATAAGGCAATTTTGGGGTTCTTAACTGCGGTATTCTGCCAAGCTTCTTCCTTCGCTTTAAACGACTACTTGGATTACGAGGTGGATTTGAAAAATAGGAGAATGGACAGACCTTTAGTCAGGGGAGATTTGAGGAGAGAGCACGCCTTGATCTTAGCGGTAGCTTTGGCACCGTTCGGATTCCTTTCAGCTTATTTGATTTCTCTTCAAGCTTTCCTCTTCGCTTTGGCAATTACCATTTTGGGTTACGTCTACGATTTAAAGCTTAAGGAGTTTGGAGTTGTCGGAAACGTCTACATAGCCTTCACGATGAGTGCCCCGTTCATATTTGGGGGTATAATAACTGGAGGTATAAACGTTCAAGTGGTAGTTCTTTCCCTCCTATCCTTTCTGTCTGGACTTGGAAGGGAGATAATGAAGGGGATTGAGGATGTTGAGGGTGACGCTTTGAGGGATGTTAAGAGTGTCGCAAGGGTCAAAGGTGTTGAGTTTGCCTACAAGCTCTCAGCCACTCTAATAGCTTTAGCAGTCCTTCTAAGTCCTTTACCCCTAATTCACTACGGAGTAAATCTCTTCTACATAATACCAGTTGCGATTGCAGACGTAATGTTCATAAAAACCGTGAAAAGTCTTCTGAAACGAGACAAAGACATAAGGAGGTTGAGAAAAGAAACGCTTTTGGCGATGCTCTTCGGGCTATTGGGGTTTTTACTCGGTGCGATTTAAGAAAGGATATTTCTTTCTAATTTCATTGACGTATTCGAGGTTAATATCCACTTCCTCGTAAGCTTCGCACTCCCCCAATTCCTTTAAAACTTTGCCAAGAGGATCGATAATCATTGAATGACCGCCACAGTGACCGTTAACGCAGTTCACACCCACCACAAACACCTGATTCTCTATCGCTCTAGCCCTGAGCAATACCTTCCAGTGTTCTATTCTCGTAGAGGGAAACTGAGCTATAACGAATAGAACTTTTGCCCCCTTCTTAACGAGTTTTCTCGCAATCTCTGGGAACCTCAACTCGTAGCAGATCATGATACCGAATAAGCCGAAAGGAGTTTCTATCGGCTTAACAACTCTCCCAGCCTTGAATATTTCATGCTCTCTCAGTAATGGAAAGAGCTTTGTTTTTCTATGCCTTCCCAAAATCTTACCTCTGTAAATTACGAAGGCTGTGTTGTATCCTTTTTCAGGCATTCCGGCAATTATTATCGCTCTCGTTTTCTTCGATACTTCAATGATGAACTTCGGATTGCTCCTCCTTATGTTCTCCAAGTTGTATCCCGTATTAAAGAGCTCAGGAAAGACCACAACATCCGCTTTGGACTTCTTCAGCAGATCTGAAGCTTTTCTAACATTCTTGTCCATCTCCTCAAGCCTTAACTGAGCCAATCCTATACGCATACAGACCACCTAAAGCTTCGACAATGACGACGTAGAAGACTATAGCCAACAGATTCGGATAGAGGAAACCAACAACCGAACTGCTTAAGAAGAGTGATAGACCGTAGAAGGCGTTGAAGATGCCGTAAGCCGTACTTCTTTTCGAAACTCCGACGTAATCTGCAACAACTGCCCTCATTACAGTCTCATGCATAGCCATAGCCATACCAAAGAAGATCAGAGCTAAGGGATTGAAGAAGCTGAATATAGACAGGATCGTCAAAGCTGGAATTAATACCAGAGATTTCAGCTTAACGGCATCGTAGACCTTACCGATTATAGGAGCGAAAAAAGCATCAACGACCATTGCAAAAGCGTAAAGTATTGGAATCGTTGAAGGACTGATGAAGTTTGAGTAATGGTAAGCCAAAAGGGGGAAGTTCACAAATCCCAAGCCGGACAGCAGAACGAATATCAAATAATTCTTGAAGAGTGTTGGATCGTGTCTGCTCTCAGCTTCAACCCTCTCAGGATTGGGCAATTTTATCCTCAGATAGATTAAGAGGGCTATCAGGGCAAGGAAGGGCGCAAACATCGATTTGAAAGCCGTCTCGTATCCGTATATCAGCAGTAACGAGAATGTCAACGGTCCCAAAACTGCGCCAAACTGATCCAAAGCCTCGTGAATTCCGAAGCCCAACCCTCTTCCCACCTTTTTCGTAACGAAAGATAGAATTGTATCCCTCGCTGGAGTTCTCAAACCCTTTCCGATTCTTTCAATTAGAAGGAGAATAGATGCCAACATCCAGCTCTTTGCAAATCCCAACAAGGGGATTGCTACTATGAGGAAGTATCCCGCTATCGTTAAAGACCAGTAACTCCTCATCCTGTCGCTTACGTACCCAGATAAGATTCTCAGGCTGTAAGCTAAGAATTCTCCCAAACCTATTATAACACCGAATACAAAGGGATCAACGCCAAGATTATTGAAGAAGGGTCCGTATACGCTTCTCGCACCTTCGTATATGAAATCTCCCAAGAGACTGATTAAACCGAAGAGAAGGATTACGTGAAGCATTTGAGAAGGGAATCAACTGGTTTAATAAAGCTTTTTCAAACATACAGCCTCTGTCTATCCTCAAAGACTTTTCTCAAGAACCACACTTCGAGCTTTATGCACCTCACAGCCTCACAATCCCTCTCAAGACAACCGAAACAAGGGGGTAGGGCAGATACCTCTTCAATTCTTTCCAAAATCTCTCTTAAGCTTAACTCCTCTTCCTTTTCCTCCTCAATTTCAGCTTCAGCTGGAACTATCTTAAACGTCTTTACGCCGTTCACAACAACTTCCACTCTCTTTATCAAACCCTCCTTCTCAAGCTTTCTTAGAATTCTGGAGCACTTACTGCTGTCTATGTTCAGCTCCTTCCAAAGGTCTTTCTGAAGGATCTCTCCCCTTTCCTGCAATATCTTGAGAATCTCCTCTCTCGTATCCATATCGATCACTTCAAAGTTTTCAAGAAGGAAATTAACAATCAAACTCTATCGAGTGGCTGGATTATGACTATGTTGTTACCTCTTAAAACTATTGTTCCCAAATTCCTTATCTTTTCACCGTTCTTGCACTCCATTGCATTCGTTAGGCAGAGGTTCATGTAGTCATCTACCCCTTCAAGTACCCCTACGAGTTCGTTCTCCTCGCCCTTCATCTCCACTCTGATCATCTTACCTATCAGCGATCTGACCATCTGGTTCGGAAGCATCACTTATCACCTTCTTTTATTTTGCCTATATTTCAAAATACTTTAAGGTTGCGGTGTTAT
>CAYMRE010000020.1:3371-11636 GCA_964392755.1 uncultured archaeon | reverse complement strand
ACTTAAGTTTTTCTTTTGCATTCTCTGTATGTGTAGAGAATCCTGTGCAAAGCGGTTAAGTGTGCTAAAATACCCACTATGAGAACTATCGAGTTGAGAACGCTCGGAAACATCAGACCGATCAGAATCAAAATCAACCTCTCCCCCCTCTCCGCAATCCCGACATCGCACTTCGGTATTATTTTCTCAGCTCTCGCCCTCGTGTAACTTACCATCAAAGCACCGCTTAGAGCGAAAACCGCTAAAAACCAGTCGATATGAAATCCCAAAGCAAAGAAGATAGCTATATCGACGTACCTATCCAATACCGAATCGAGAAAACCTCCGAACTTGGAAACCATTCCCCTACATCTCGCCAAGGCTCCATCCAAAGCGTCCATTAAGGAGCTTAAGATGAGGAGTATTGCCGAAAGTTTGAAATTTCCCAAGTAAATTTCGTAAGCACAGAGAAGTCCTAAGAGCAACCCTAAAACGGTCAAGTGATTAGGTTTAACTCCTATCTCAGCCAATACGGATGTTAGAGGTTTTAAAAGCTCTGTAGTTCTACCTTTAATCACGCTCAACATTATCTCAGAACCCTACCTCTGTAATGACCCGTTATTGGGCATCCCAAGCAGATCTTACCCCAATAGTCGCATTTACTACAATCGGACTTACACGGTGCAACTTTCTCCCTTTTAAAGCCTACGTTGAGAGGGATTATCGTACTCTTTTCAGTTCGGACTATTATTCCCACATCGACATCGTAAACGTCCGGTGACGGTCTTATGTGCCTATCCACAATTGCCTCAAGCGTTGGAAGGTCTTCACCTACAAACAGCAGTATCAGATTCCTGTTTCCAGCAACTACAAATCCGTTGAGAAAGAACGGACAATCTTTCAGATTGCTGAGAATCTCATCGGGGTTTTTGCACTTCACATCAACTTTCAGGATGTACATGCGAGAGTTCTTTAGATTCACTCCGTAGGTGTGATCGATTATCCCAAGCTCTTTCAGCTTCTTTATCCTACTCCCAACGGAGGGCTGAGAAAGACCTACCAATTTGGCTATTTCAGTTTGAGAGATTTTCGGATTTTCCTGAAGTATTTTTATAATCAATCTATCCTTTTCATCGAGTTCTAAAACCTTCATTCAAGCGTTCTTAGCTCGAATATATTATAAGCTTTTCCTTATTCCGCACCAGACAACTCTCGACTTGGTGTAGTATCCCTTTAGCTCCTTCAAAATACTTCCGTTAACCGCAAAAACCCCCTTACCCAACATAACCATGCTTGCTATTCCTCCACAGCTTTCAACCGCTTCAATAGCCTCGATCACTTCATCATCTGCGAAGCCACACTTTAGCGTAAATTCTTTGGACACCCTGAACAGATTGTCAATCGAAGGCTTCTTCAAGAACTTCTTTAAACAACCAACGCCAATCTTGTAAATTTCCTTCAAATTTCCCTCAAGTATCTCACTCGTTTTCAACTCACCCATGATGAGAAAGTCCATTTCAACATCCCAAAGGAACCTGTCAATCCTGCATACGGAAGGAGCAACGGCATCCTTCCTAACAACGAACCCTCCATGACACTGCGTTGTCACATCACCCAATCCCGTTCTGTTCAAAACCTCAGCTTCATGCGCTAAATCAGCAATTTGGAGGAGGGACAAATTCAAGTTAAGTTTCTCGTTAACTTCGAGCGCACTCGCTAAGGCTATTGCACCGCTCAATCCGAAACCACAGCCTAAAGGAAGATCCGTCCTTATTTCCACTCCTCCCTCATATCCAAGCTCGTCCAAAACGTATTCGAGTGTTGGTAGCCTGATTTTCTTACCGTTAAGTGTCGTTCTATCAGCCAACTTTACCTCAACACCTCTATCTATCGTAAATCCGACTCCTATGGATCCAGAATTTTTGGGATCGTTTATTACCGGTGCAAAGAAGCACGTTACACTTGCCGATACGAACATAGTTCAATTACGTTCCGCATTGTTTTTAAAAGAAACAGAATTTCCTCATCGCTCAAATCCTTATCAAACGAATCGTAGAAATTCTTTAAGAGGTCTGACAGGTTACCATTAACCATATCCCTAAAACTCTCAAAACCCCTCTCCTTTGCGATAGAATCCAACAGAGCTTTAGCCAATATTAAAGCTTCCTTTTTCATTCCACACGAGTAGTAGCTTAGGAGTTCCTCCAACTTATCTTCGTAACCCGTTTTCATGAGCTTCGCTTTGTATCCTTTCTCTTTCTCGATAACTATCCCGTACGGCTTTAGCCAGGGCTTTACAGCTTCAACTTCCCAGTCCTCTATCAAGCTTCCAAACTTTTCGAAGACTTCATTCAGAATGTCTACGATCTCTTCGGGAGTCTTAACATCCAACCTCATGTAATCCGAACATGCACAGAAAGTTCTTACCTTAAACATTCCTTTAGGTACCTTCCTCAAAACGAAGTCACTCACGATCTTCAAAGCCTTGTCACCTATCATAACCAGTCTCCGACGAACTATTTTAAATCGGTTACCTAAAGGTACTCTTCAACGTAAGCGTTCACGATCCTCTTTGCAACATCCCTCTTCATACCCTGAACCCACTCCACCCTTTTGGGAGTAACTATAACCACCCTCGTATCCGTCGTTCCCATTCCCCTCTCCTTAACATCGTTAGCTACGACCATCTCCAGTTTATCTTCCTCCATCTTAGCCCTTGCAACCTCCACAAGCTTTTCATCGCTCAAGCCAGTTTCAGCCTTGAAACCTATGATGTGCCCGTCGTAGACTTTCCTAACCTCCTTAATTATCTTCGGAGCCTGTTTCAGCTTTAAAACGAGTTCTTCGGTTGTCTTTATCTTCGAATCCACCTTTTCAACGATGAAGTCTGAAGGTGCCGATGCGCAAACGAACAGATCGCAGTTCTCAATTTCCTCCAAAACTGCGTTCAGCATATCCGTAACCGATGTAACTCTAACTACCCTGAAGTTTGGCAGGTTGAATTCCACAGGCTTTGATGAGATCAGAACGACCTCAGCCTTCCTCCTCCAGAACTCCAAAGCCAGTTCGTTGCCCATTCTACCCGAGCTTCTGTTGCTTATGAACCTTATCGGATCTATGAACTCGAATGTTGGTCCCGATGTAACGACAACCCTCTTACCCCTAAATTCATCACCGCTCAAAGCCTTCTCAACGTGCAAAATTATCCTTTCAACTTCCGCAAGCTTAGCCTTTAAGCCCACTATATTTGGCTCAACAATATCGACACCCTTACCCCTCAATACCTCCAAGTTATCTTCAACGGCTTTATACATAGCCAAATGCATAGCTGGTGCCATTACAATCTTTTTCCCGCTCCCCAAAGCCGTTAAAGCCATTAAAGTTATATTTGTGTCCGCAATCCCGTGAGCGATCTTAGATATGGTGTTAGCGGTAGCCGGTGCGATTAATAGGAGATCGGATTTTCCGTTGAAACCCAAAAGCTCAACGTGGTATGGTCTATCGAATTCGGTCAAAACTTCATCGCATGCAAACTTCATGAGTTCAGGCGTAACGAACTTCTTTGCCTCATCACTTAGAACAGCTACGACTCTCATCCCTTTACTCTTGAGCATCCTTGCAATTCTGAAAGATTCCACAGCGGAAACGCTACCAGTTATTCCTAAAACTATGCATTTCATACCAACGCCTTGTAAACCTCTTCAAGATCGACTTTGATCGGCTTTCCGAAAGAAATCGGTTTACCTTCCTCATCTTTGTATCTCGGAATTACATGGATGTGTGCGTGCATTATCACCTGCCCCGCCTTGCTACCTACGTTGCTGACGATGTTAAATCCGTCTGGACCGAACACTTTCAGCTTTTCGCAAACGACCTTTATAGCCTCATGCAAATCCTTTGCAATGTCGGAAGGAACTTCCAGAATGTTTTCGTAGTGATCCTTCGGGATTACGAGTGTATGACCCTTGCTGAGTGGGTTTATGTCCAAAAAGGCGATTACGTTATCATTCTCGTAAACTACATAAGCCTTCTCTTCCTTCTTTGCAATCTTGCAGAATATGCACATACATCAACTTCGAACGACGGTATAAAAATGTTTATTCGACGATTAACGAATTTAATCCAATCCATCGGAAATCGATTTTACCGGAATCAACTTTAACGCTTGTGAGCCAAACCTACAAGCTCATCGAAGCTAACCTTGTTTATCCTCAGATAAGATTCAAGACCCTCCAAAATGTTTTTGATCACATCGTAACTGTAGTAGAATGCACTACCAATCTGAACGGCTTTAGCTCCCGCTAAGGCGAATTCCACCACATCTTTCCAATTTGAAATTCCACCACATCCAATTATCGGAATACTCACCTCTTCAAATATATCCCAGACACACTTCAGAGCTATCGGCTTTATAGCCTTCCCACTCACACCACCACTCACATTGCTTAAAATCGGTTTTTTGCTGACTATATCTATAGCCATACCTCTTACGGTGTTTATTGCAACTATCCCATCAGCTTTGGCGGATTCGCACACTTTGGCAAGCTCCACATAGTCTAAATTTGCCGAAACCTTTGCGAAGATTGGCTTGTCCGTAGATTTCTTTACGCTCCTTACTATCTCGTAAACCAAGTCAAAATCTCTTCCGATTTCCAATCCTAAGCCTTTAGCGTGAGGACAGCTTAAATTCAGCTCAAACGCATCTGCAAAGTCGAATATCCTAACGAGTTCCACGAATTCCTCCGGTGTCGAGCCAAATAAACTTACTATCAGGAGACTTTCTCTGTTGAATTTTTTTAGCTCATTTGCAAATTCCTCAGCTGGTGGTGATGCCAATCCAACAGCATTCAAAATTCCGCATTCCCAAGATACAACGCACGGGTTTCTGTAACCTTCTCTCCCCTTTAAACCCACCGATTTCGTAACAACAGCACCAGCTTGCTTTGCGATTCTGTTTAGGGAGCCTACATGACTTCCGAGAATCCCGCTGGCTAACATGAGAGGATTCTTCAGCTTCAATCCCGAAAGTTCGATCATCGTAGTATTCGCATGCTGAAAGATTTAAAAACGGTTTTGCGATATGATAAACTTCGAAAAAATTATTAACATTTAGTCATCTAAGATGCTTTGGAGGTGATCAAATGCATATACCGGATGGTTATCTTGACATGAATATCGCTGGATTGTTCTATCTGTTAACAGCGATGGTGCTTGGATATTCGATCTACAAAATACGAAAGGAGCAAGTGAACTGGGTTCTGGTAGGAATTACAGCCTCGGCAATATTTGCAGCTCAGATGCTAAATTGGCCCATACCCGGCGGAACGTCGGCACATTTCGTCGGTGGAGCTTTGGCTGGAATCCTGTTGGGACCGTACGCCGGTTGCTTAGCCATGGCTTGCGTTCTGATAGTTCAGTGTTTGGTCTTTGCCGATGGTGGTATCACAGCCTTGGGTGCGAACGTATGGAACATGGGAATCGTTGACGTTTTCGTAGGATACTACATCTACAAAGCCTTAGAAAACAGAAACAGATTCTTAGCTGGATTTTTAGCGGGATGGCTTGGTATAACGCTTGCAGCAATCTTTGCCGGAGTGGAAACGGGTTTGTCGTCGAATTTCCGCTACAGCATAGCTGTAACCGTTCCAGTTATGGGAACGTGGCACGCTCTGTTGGGTATAGTTGAGGGTGTTATAACTGGCAGTATAGTGAACTACATTGCCACAACTCGTCCAGATATATTGAAAGCGGTAAAGGAAGTGAAAGTCGGAAAAATTGCTTGGATAGCCTTAGCGGTCATGATAGCCTTATCGCCAGTCTTCGCATACCTTGCCGAGCTTGTGAACTACTCCGAACCTTTGGAGAACGTTGCAAGCGCTTTGGGTGTGTCTGAACATCCGATATACGAGGGTATTCTTCCGGACTACACCGTTCCCGGCTTAAATCCCTACATCGGGACGTTGGTATCGGGTATAGTCGGTGTTGTAATAGTGCTCGCAATAGGCTTTATAATACAGCGGGCGAGTGGAACGAGATGATGGAAGTCGTTGAGAGAAGCTTAAAATCCGCAACCGAATACTTCCAAAACTTCTTTTCTTTTGAGTATCATAGGAACGGTTTTCTGCAGAGTGTCGACGTAAGGCTAAAGCTCTTGGGAATTGTCGTGCTCATTTTGGCAACGGTGTCAACGTTTAAAATCTCAAAGGTATTTGCAATTTTCTTTTCCGCACTTGTATTAGCCAAATTATCAAACGTAGGCTTGAGAACCCTCATCTCAAGAGTTTGGCTGTTTACGCTGTTCTCATTCCTGATAGTTTTACCTTTAGCTTTTATAGAAGGTTGGAATTACGTCTTAGCATTTACTTTCAGAGTGTTCACGGCTATAATTCTCATACAGATTTTGGTGCTTACCACACCCTTTAACGAGCTATTTCACGCTCTGAGATATTTCAAAATTCCCGAAACCCTCGTCTTCGCTTTGGGTATAACGTATAGGTACGTTTACATGATGTTCACGGAACTTCTTAGAATCCTAATAGCGAGGGAGAGTAGAAGGTTGAAGAAACTAAGTTTTAGGGAAATTTGGGAAAACGGTGGCAAAGCTCTTGGCGCGTACTTCATTAGGGTGTTTGAAAAGGGTGAAAGGGTTCAGATGGCAATGAAGATTAGGGGTGATAGGGCAAGGTATTATCACAGATCATTTAGGATAGGAACATCGGAAGCATTATTTATCGTATTCACGACATTCGTATTAACATGGTGGCTAATGTTATGAAGGCTGTTGAAGCTGTGGATGTAACTTACATCTATCCCGATGGAACGGTTGGTGTTAGAAACGTCAATTTGAGTATCGAAAGCGGTGAGAAGGTTGCGATAGTAGGTGCGAACGGTAGTGGAAAATCTACGCTCATTCACGTCCTTTCGGGGTTACTTAAGCCGACGAAGGGTATCGTTAGGATTTTAGGTGTTGAGGTTGACGGGAACTTTGAGGCGATAAGGAAGAATGTCGGTGTGATATTTCAAGACCCAGATGACTTTCTGTTCAATCCGACAGTCAGAGATGAGCTACTGTACACACCAGCACAGCTCGAAATTCCATACGAGAAGGCTCTGAAGTTGATGGAGGACTATGCAAAAATTTTCGAGATAGATCACATCCTCGACAAACCTCCGTTCAGGTTGAGCGGTGGTGAGAAGAAGAGGGTTGAAATTGCATGCGTAATGATGCTCAAACCGAAAATTCTGTTTATGGATGAACCGACTGCAAACGTCGATGGGAGAACGAGGAGGAAGATAATTAGGTTTGTAAGGGATTACGAAGGGACTCTAATAATAGCCACACACGATCTTTCGATGATTCCGGAAGTTGCAGAGAAGGTTGTCGTTCTGAACCTTAACAAGGAGGTTGAGGCTGTGGGTGGCGTAGAACTCCTCGAAGATTACGATTTACTTGAGCGTTGCGGTGTGATTTAACAGGTGTGAGCCGTCGCAACTTTCAGCCTTAAACTCCAAACCTTCTCTACAGAAAGCGTAACTAAGACCGATTTCCTCGCATCTCTCAACTATGGGTTTCAAAATCTGAATTCTCATGTCTTTGGGCATGTACAGGTAGCTTCCATGCTTTTCAGTGTATATACATTTGTAAATCCTTGCCAATTCTGGAAAAACTTTTGAAAATCTCGCTAAAATATCCCTTCTAAGCTTGAGAGTCGATGTTACAATGTGATCAACGAAATCGCACATCTCCAAAACTTTCAAAGCTTCATCCTCAGTTAAAAACGGAATTATCGGGTCTAACCTTAAAATAACCGAAATCCCGCAATCCTTTAAGGTTTTTAGAGCTTCAATTCTTTTCTCTGGATTTGGAGCCTTAGGTTCTATCAATTTCGCAGTTTTCAAGCTCGTTACAGTTACACTCACAGCAGTCCTTTCAGGAAAGACGTCGACATCTCTAACGACAGTATCTCCTTTGGTAACGATCAGAAGTCTTACGTCGTAGTTTCTCATTATTTCCAAGCATTTCCTCGTAATTCCGAGCTTCTTTTCTATAGGCGGATAGGGATCGCTACTGTTCGACATGGAGATTAAAGCGTTCTTAGGTAGCTTTTCCAAATCCCTCTCAAGCTTTCTGAACAGATCCCTCTTCAACCTCAGCTTTGCGAAGTTCGGAATGTAGGTTGCGTAGCAATAGAGGCAGTTGTGCGAGCATCCGGTGTAGGGGTTAAAAGAGTACTTTTCGGGGCACGTGCAGAGCTTCGACTTCCAAGGGTCAAACGGTTTAACGTA
>CAYMRE010000020.1:0-3271 GCA_964392755.1 uncultured archaeon | reverse complement strand
ACAAACGCTAAATATAAGCTTAACCACGATTTAACATGACCTACTCAATCAGAATCTGCAGAATATTCGGGATAGACGTTAAGGCACACGTAAGTTTGACGCTGATACTGCTGATACTGACGTACGTATTCTACGCGAACAAACCACCCTTTGGCTTTTCCGATTTGCAGAATCCGATGAGGTTGATATACTCCGTCGCTATGGCGGTATCGATATTCTTAGCTGTCTTAATACACGAACTTTCGCACTCCCTAGTTGCAAAGAGGTTAGGTGCTAAGGTTAGAGAGATAGTTCTCTTCATATTCGGAGGAGTGGCAAGCATAGAGGAACTGCCCAAAGAACCAAAGAAGGAGTTTGCGATTGCAATTGCCGGTCCGTTGGCAAGTCTGGTTTTATCGCTCTTCCTGTTAACTCCTTTCAGATTTCTGCGACTTTTCGGCTACTTCAACCTGATCTTAGCAATATTTAACCTGATTCCAGCCTTTCCTATGGATGGAGGCAGGATTTTAAGAAGTTTGTTGGCTAAGAGATACGGATACGTTAGGGCTACGAGGATTTCTGCAGGGGTAGGTAAGTTCTTGGCAATAATCATGGGTATATTCGGGCTATTTTACAACATATGGCTCACACTGATAGCCCTCTTCATATACATGGGTGCTGTTGAAGAGGAAAGAGCGGTGACGTTAGAGGGCTTACTCGCAAATTATAAGGTCAAAGACGTTATGACCCTCAATCCGATCTGTGTTTCTCCCGATATGACTGTAAAAGATGTTGTTAACCTGATGTTGAGACAGAAGCATTTAGGCTACCCTGTTGTTAAAGACGGAAAGTTGGTGGGAATAGTTACGCTCAAGGATGTTATGAACGCTAACGAAAACGATGTCGTTGAAAGTGTCATGAGCAGAAACGTTGTAGTTGTGAGTCCAGAAACAAGGGTCTTCGAAGCTTTGAGGATAATGAGTGAGAAGAGAATAGGTAGGTTGCCTGTGGTGGAAGGGGATAGAGTAATCGGTATAATATCGAGAAGCGACATAGTTAAGTTGGCTGAGATACTTGAGATATTCGAAGATGTTAAAAGTTCAAGGGATAAGTTGTTCGGTGTTCAGAGTGATACCAGCAGTTGATCTGAAGGGTGGGAAGGTAGTCAGACTCATTCAAGGGAAGAGGGACAAGGTTACCGTAGAACTGGAGAATCCTTTAGAAGTTGCAAAGATGTGGATAAAGAAAGGTGCAAGGGTTCTGCACGTTATAGACCTCGATGGTGCCTTTGAGGGAAAACTTTTCCATGAAGACGTTATAATTGAGATTGCAAATATTGTAGAGACTCAGGTTGGAGGTGGAATAAGAAGTTTAGAGATTGCGGAAAGATTGCTCAATGCGGGAGTTGAGAGAGTTATATTCGGAACCTTAGCCGTTAAAAACGTTAAAGCGGTCAAGAGGTTTGCTGAAGAGTATCCCAAAAGGGTTATGGTCGCTGTAGATTCTAAAAAGGGGAAGGTTGTCGTGGAGGGATGGGTTAAGAAAACCGAGCTGACACCGATAGAAGTAGCAAAGCTCTACGAGGATTGCGAAGTTTCGTTGCTTTACACGAACGTTGACGTTGAAGGTTTAGTTTCGGGTGTTGAGCTTGAGAAGATAAGGGAAGTTGTTGAAGGAACGAGTTTACCCGTCTACGTTGCCGGTGGAATAAGCAGTTTAGACGATGTGAGGGCAATTAAAAGGTGCGGTGCTGTAGGAGTGGTCATAGGCTCAGCTTTGTATACTGGAAAGGTCAAACTTGAGGAGCTTTTAGGTGAGGAAGAATGAGGGTTTTGAGGAAGGCTGTAGTTAGGAGGAAGACGAAAGAAGTGGATATATACGTCGAGATCGATCTGGATTCTAAGGGATATTCAATCGAAACGGATATTCCATTCTTCAAACACATGCTCGAAACGTTTGCCAAGCACTCCGGTGTTGATCTAAAGCTTAGAGCTTACGGAGATGACGAACATCACACGATTGAAGATACCGCGATAGCCTTAGGGAAAGCAATTGCCAAAGCTTTGAGCGATAAAAGGGGTGTAAGGCGTTTTGGACATGCCATAGTTCCGATGGACGATGCTTTGGCTGTTTGTGGATTGGATTTGAGTGGTAGGGGTTACTTCGTCATTGAAGGAGAGATCGATGAAAACTACATACACTTCTTCGACACCCTGTGCAGAAATTCGGGGATGAATGCACATCTGATCGTTAAAGGTGTCAATACACATCACAAAATAGAATCGTGCTTTAAGGCTTTCGCTTTAGCCTTCAAATCCGCTATAGAAGTTGTTGACAGTGACGTCGTAAGCACCAAGGGTGTACTCGATTAATCTATTTGAAATCCGCACTTTTGAGGAACTCTATGAGAGAGTTGATGAGCACCCTCGAGAACAGTACCAACCCCTCTCCATCGCTGACGATTCCAATTTTTACGTGGTTTACAAATATTATCATGACCTTCCTATCGTCGAAGATCAGCAGACCGTAACAGGGACTTTCAACGCTCTTAGACTTCGTCGGTAGCTCATAGCTCTCAGCAAATTCTATCCTACGTGCATCTGAAGACACAACAACGAGCTTACACTTAGCAGACCTTAGTATATCCTCTATATCCTTTGAGATGTGGGATAGTAAAACTTGAATCCTTTCCTTGGCTGAACCTACGAGCATTCTTAGAATACCGAAAACTGCATCACCCCTATAAACCTTAACTTCTTCGATCTCTTCATCGGTTTCAAGTTTGGGTAATTCTCTTTTCAAAAGCTCCAAGTTATCGGAAACCTTCTTGGACAAAATGCTCAGAATCTCATCCGTTTTGAGAGCTCTAAACCTTAGGGGCTTGCCAAAAGACTTTACGAGTCCCTTCGATTCGAGAGAACTCATAACATCGTAAACCGATGTTCTCGGTATTCCGCTCAGTTCGGAAATTTCTTTAGCGGTTAATTCTCCCTTTGAAAGAAGAGTCAACAAGGCTTTAGCTTCGTACTCGCTTAATCCAAACGATTTGAGCGCTTCGACGAGCTTATTCATTGCGTTGTATTCATCAGCGAAAGGCATATATATTTATACCCACTTTTGTCCCTCGAACTACGACAACCTGAACGGAGGGTGATGGGATGGGTAGGTGGTTGTTTGCATTGGTTATGCTTGTTACACTAACCGTATCACTGACGAACGTATCCGCTTTAAGCTACGAAGATAAGCCGAATGTAACGGCATACATCGCTGGATCGAACCATTTAGTGAGGGG
>CAYMRE010000019.1:0-11913 GCA_964392755.1 uncultured archaeon | reverse complement strand
AAAGGTTGATGTTCTAAATGTTCGAAAGAAGATCGATTGGGATTTGTATATTGAAAAAGTGAAGCCGATAGTTGAGGAAGTCAAGAAGAGGGGTGACGAAGCTCTAATAGAGTTCACGATGAAGTTTGACGGTGTTAAACAGAGGTACCTGAAAGTACCCAAGGAGGAGATAGATCACGCTTACGACATCGTTGAAGATGACGTAATAGATGCACTCGAAATTGCCAGAGAGAATATAGAGAGGTTTCACTCCATAACTGCCGTAGATAGGGATATAAAAATCGATTTTGGTGACTGTATACTCGGAAAGAAGTACACGCCAATAGAGTCTGTAGGAGTTTACATACCCGGTGGAAAAGCAAGTTACCCCTCAACGGCTCTAATGGCCGGAATTCCCGCCAAGATTGCTGGAGTTGGCAGGTTGATAGCCTGCACACCTCCCAACAAAGACGGTTGTGTTAATCCTCTAACACTCGTAGCCTGCGATTTAGCTGGATTTGACGAGATATATGTCGTTGGGGGGGCACAAGCTATTGCTGCGATGGCTTACGGTACTGAAACCGTAAAGCCAGTTGAGAAGATCGTTGGACCTGGAAATGTATACGTTACGGCAGCAAAGCTCCTCGTTCAGAAGGACGTTGCCATAGATATGCCCGCCGGACCATCAGAAATCTTGGTGATAGCAGATGAAACTGCAAATCCAACGTTCGTTGCTTTTGATTGCTTAGCTCAGCTTGAACACGACCCCAATGCTTTAGCCATAGTTTTGACAACCTCAAGGGAGCTGGCTGAGAATGTTGAGAAGATTGCAAAGGCTGAAGGAGTTAGCTTGAACTTGGAGAATCTGAAGATTGCTATCGTTGACTCAGTCGATGAAGCTTTAGAAATTTCGAACAAAATAGCTCCGGAGCATCTCTCGATAGTCTGCAAGAACGCTGAGAAGTTGCTCGATAAGGTTAAAAACGCTGGAAGCGTCTTTATAGGTGAGTACAGTCCGGTTGCATGCGGAGATTATGCAAGTGGAACTAATCACATACTCCCCACATCTGGATATGCCAGAGTTTACTCAGGTTTAAGTGTTGAGACGTTCATGAAGCACATTACATATCAGATTCTGACAAAATCCTCACTTAACAGAATCGGAGAGGCGGTAATAAGATTGGCTAAGGCTGAAGGCTTGGAGTACCATGCTAAATCTGTTGAGCTTAGGCTTAGGGAAGAGTAATATACCGCATTTAGATACTTCGCTTCCATGCAGAGAAAGTGGACGAGTGAGGTAGGGGAGGAGGATGTTGGTAGAGATGTTTTACTCTACGGTTGGGTTCACGAGATAAGGGACTTGGGAGGATTGGTTTTCATAATACTCAGAGATAGGGAGGGATTCATTCAGGTAACCCTGCCTAAGAAGAAGGTTCCTGCCGAAACTTTCGAACTGGCGAAAAAACTCAAAAGGGAGAGTGTGATAAAGGTCGTTGGAACTGTAAAGAAGGAACCTAAGGCTCCTCAAGGCTACGAAGTTATTCCAAAGGAGATTGAGGTTTTGAACGAAGCGGATGTACCTCTACCATTGGAAGTTACCGAGAAGGTTCCCGCTGAGTTAGACACAAGATTGGATCACAGATTTTTGGACTTGAGAAAACCGAGGATTCAGGCTATATTCAGAATAAGGCATCAGATGCTTCAGAGCGTTAGAGCTTTCCTATGTGAACACGGGTTTATTGAGGTAAATACGCCGAAGATAGTTTCCACCGCTACTGAAGGAGGAACCGAGCTTTTTCCCATAAGTTACTTCGAAAAGGAAGCTTTTCTCAACCAGAGCCCTCAGCTCTACAAGCAGATACTGATGTCCGCTGGCTTTGAGAGGGTGTTTGAGATTGGTCCAATCTTTAGGGCTGAAGAGCACAACACAACGAGACATTTGAATGAGGCTATATCGATTGACATAGAGATGAGCTTTACCGATCACGAGGGGGTTATGAAGATTTTAGAGGAGTTGGTGGTTAGAGTTTACGAAGACGTTGCTGAAAACTGCGAGAAGTTCTTAGACTGGCTGAACTTGAAGCTTGAGATTCCAAGTCTTCCCTTTGAGAGAGTTACGTACGATGAAGCTCTGGAGATTGCCAAAAGGAAAGGTGAGGAAATTCCGTGGGGTGAGGATCTCTCAACTCCAGCTTTGAGGGCTTTAGCTGAGGAGCTTGGAGACATTCACTACTTCATAGTGGATTGGCCGACTGAATGCAAACCATTCTATGCGATGCCTTACGAAGACAATCCAGAGATTTGCAAGAGCTTCGATTTGATGAAAGGTGCTTTAGAGTTGGCAAGTGGAACTCAGAGAATTCACAAATACGACATGCTTGTGGAGAGCATAAAATCCAAGGGGTTAAATCCAGAGAGCTTCGAGTTCTACTTAGAGGCTTTTAGATACGGAATGCCCCCTCACGCCGGCTGGGGTTTGGGTGCTGAGAGGTTGCTGATGTCGATGCTGGACTTGAAGAACATAAGAGAGGCTGTGCTGTTCCCAAGAGATAGGCACAGATTGCTTCCTTGAATATTATTTGCTCCTCAGACCGTCGTGAAGTCATCACCCGTCAGACTATCGGGGAGTCATCATCGGTTGAATTAAGTATCCACAACTGCTTAAAAGTTGTATGATCGCATCGGCTCCGGGTAAAGTGATACTCTTTGGTGAACACGCTGTAGTTTATGGAAGGCATGCCGTAGTTTCTGCTATAAATCTGAGATGCTATGCCAAAGCTGAGAGGTCGAACACCATAATAATAGAATCCCCTCTCGGAAAGACTTCACTGGACTTTAAGGTGCATCCCTACGTGAGCTACGCAATAAAGAGGTTTTCAGAGATAAGACCGATTAAGGGTGTCTACCTAAAGATTTGGAGTGATATACCGATTGCATCTGGATTGGGTAGTTCTTCAGCGGTAACAGTTGCAGTGTTGAAATCCTTAGATTTGCTCTTCGAGACGAACTTAAGCAGGGATGAGATATTTGAACTTGCGAGGAGAGTGGAGTTGGACGTTCAGGGCATAGGTAGCGGAACCGATCCCTTCGTCTCGACTTTTGGCGGAACTTGGCTGATTCCCGAGAGGGAGAAAGTTAATATAGGCGACTTGAATTTAACCGTGATATACACGGGAAAAGCTTCGATAACTTCCGATATGGTTAGAAAGGTTGCGAGTTTAAGAGAAGAATATGGAGATGTAGTTGAAAGAATCTTTGATGCCATAGATGCAGTATCACTAAAATCAATCGATGCCTTGAGAAATTGTGATCTTGAGACTTTATCGTTCCTCGTAAGAACTAACCAGTTGCTACTCAAAGCCTTGGGTGTGAGCTGTGGGGAGATAGATGAGATTGTTGGTAAACTTGAGAAATTGGGAATTTCAGCGAAGATAACTGGTGCAGGAGGTGGAGGGAGTGTTTTAGCGTTGGGTAAAGTTAATTTGGAGGGTTACAAATGTTTTAATGTCTCTTTGAATGCTGAGGGAGTTAGGGAGGAAAAGGTTTAAATAACTGAATTCAAAGTTTGCAGAAAGTAGATTGGGGGATCGAAATTGGCGGAGATAACGGAAGTTAGAATATACAAAACGAGAGGGGATGGTGTTATAAAGGCGTATGCGTCTGTAAGCTTGGACAATGAGTTTGTAGTGAAGGGTTTGAAAGTTGTTGAAAACGAGAAGGGAGTTAGAGTCTTGATGCCGAGTAGGAAAGCAAAGGATGGAAGCTATCAGGACATATTCCATCCGATGAGTAAGGAGGCAAGAGCGAAGATAGTTGATGCCGTTTTGAAGGCTTACAGGGAGCAGATCTAAACAGAAATGGGTAACAAATTTTTGGAGCTTTTAAGAAATATTTTTGATAAATATAAAATCTATTCCCAGATAACAGACATTCCCTCGATTTCCAGAAGGTATTTCGTAATAGGGTACTTCGATGGCGTTTTGACAATCATGGGACTTATAGTTGGAGCTCATCTAAGTGGAGAAATTTCTAACACGCTGATAATAGGAGCAGGATTTGCTACAGCTTTAGCTTTAGCTGTTTCAAGCGGTTTCGGAGCTTATGAGGCTGAGATTATCGAGCAAAGCATAAAGAAAAAGGAACTTGAAAAAGCGATGCTGTGCGAAGTTGGAGGAGTTATAGAGACAGCACATAAGATTGCCGTTTACATCTCCGCATTTGTTCACGCCGTTGCACCGCTAATAGGTGCGTCGATACCACTAATTCCCTATATTATATTCCCAGCAAATGTTGCATACTACGATTCGCTCGCAATAGGATTTCTATCTCTTTTCGCTGTTGGCTTTTCCTTTGGTAGGTTATCCAAGACGAACGTGATATTAGCAGGTCTGAAGTTTGTTTTGGCTGGATTGATAACTCTGGTTATAATAACGGTTCTGAATCCGGTGCATTAGCTCAGATAGCGTAACAGTCATCACGTTTCAGGGGCGGGAGTATTCATCATCGCCTCTTCAATCATTCGCTTTACAATCTTTATAGCTTTTGGTATAGCATTCTCAACGGGCTTTGACAGACCCATACCAAACTCGATAACTTCAGGCTCAACACCCACGAACTTTATCTTCGGTAGTCTGTAATTGAATCCGCAAAATCTCAGTGCCTCTATCAACCCTATATCGTGAAGACTGATTGGATTTTTTGTCTTAAAATCGACTTCGTCGAAATCGAAGACGTAAAGATCACCGGGTTTCCCATCCCCCTTTACGACATCGATGATTATGCAGAGATCGTAACCTTCGATGTAGTTCAAAATTTGAAGTCCCAGAGTTCCAAGCTCGTAAATCGTTGCGGGTAAATTCATCTTTCTGAGTTCCTCGACAACCCTTACTCCAAATCCATCATCTTTCATCAAAATGTTTCCTATTCCGATTACGACTATCCTCACAGCTTTAAATTCAGTTGCTTAAGTTAATTAATTATCGATTCACAAGAAAAGCAAAAAAGTAAAAGTTACTCTTCAACGACCTTCTCTCTTCTCTTCCCAGTGAACATTGATGTAAGCACTCCGAAGATGACTACCGCATACATGTGCATGAACATCACTAAGCCGAAGAGATACATGCCCAGTCTGTGTATAGCCCTTAAAGCTGTGTAACCGTCCATCTGTCCCGCTGGGTTGAACCAGCTACCTATTGCCTGAGCTATATCAACTATTGGCTTCAGCTGTTCGGGATACATCATCGCAAATCCCGTTATACCCATGAGCAGTGCCAATAGGACGTAGATCCACCAGACCATTACCTGCGTTGGTATTATCTTTTCGACGTAATCTTTCTTTTTTAGGCTGTAACCTCTTGGATCCTTGACGTGTGGTCCAAGGAGACACCACGCTAAAGCTTCCTTGTATAGGAATTTTATGCTGTAAGGAATTCTTCTTAGAGAAATCCACTTCCACTCCTTAGCAATCATGTAGTAACCGAACATACCCCAGAGACAGCCGAAGATGAAAGCTACGGTTATGTGGATTGCGTAAACGTTCTCTCCGAAAATTCTGACACCGTAAAGTCCTCCAAGCTCCATTCCACTTAGTGCAAGTGTTATTCCGGTGATAACTATGCTCCAGTGAACCAATCTAATAAAAAGAGGATGACGGAGAACTTCTACAGTCTTCATACTTTCACCTCAGTTTAATTTGAATCGTGTGTGTTCCGCAGGCTATGCACGGATCGAAGCTTCTCACCACAGCTAAAGCTAAGGAAACGTTGTACTTGTTTCCATCATTTGCTGGCTCCATGTTGAGTTCAGCCAATCCCAGTGGTGTCAGTGTTTCGGTCAAAGCTTTGCCCCAATCCTCACCCCAAACCGCACTGCAGATTTCTGGAACGCTCAACGGTGGGAGTGGACAACCTTCCAACGACTTCTCAACTGCACTTGGTCTACCCTGATCGTCTCTTGGACCCAAATTCCAAGTTGACGGAACTACGCACTGGTAGTTTTCAATAACCTTGTTCTTTACTTTGACGTAGTGGAGCAAAGCTCCTCTCGGTGCCTCCCAAAGACCCCATCCTTCCCCTTTTTCGGGAACGAACTTGTAGTCTGGTATTTTTTCTCTGTTCACTATATCTCCACTTGCATAACCCTTCAACTCTATTGCCCACTCTATAACCTTGGCTGTAAACCATAGCGCCTGAATTATCCTCGAAGCAACTCTATCAATTACGGAACCCTTAGGATTCATAACCTCCCAATCGACGGTGATAGTTTCACCCGTTATCGGATTGGTTACGTCGAACTTCCAACGCTCACCGAACGTCACCATCATTCTTGCCATGGGTCCTACTTCCATAACCTGTCCATCGTATCTTGGAGCTTTCATCCATGCGTAAGCGCCGGGCTTATCTTTCTTCACCAAATCTACCGTCATCTCGTATTCCCATGGTCTCTTACCAGATATTGAATCGTCGTATCTCGCATACTTTACATCTTCGGTTATTTTGTCCCTCTCCAGAGGCTTCAGATTTCCGTTCATCCAAGCTCCAGCTTTAATTACCGCCTTCTCTCTGTATCCCGCTTCTCCCTCCTGAATCTTCCACCAGTTGTCGTAATCCTCGTGATCTGGGAACAAACCGAAGCTCAGGAAGTTTCCGTAGTTTGCTCCCACATCTTGCAATCCCCTAAAGTTCAAACCCGTAATCTCACTAACTTTTTCACCGAAAACTTCGTTGTTCTCTTTAATTGCTTCTAAGTCCTTCATAGCTACGTGAGCACAGAAGTCCCATACAGCCATGGCCTTCTCTATCGTCTTTGCTATTCTATCCAGTGTGGGTTTGACGGTTACACCACCCGGATACTCGCTCATGTGGTGCGGGAACTTACCACCCCACAGTGCCACTATCTCGTTAGCAATCCTTTGGACACTTACGCACTTAGCGTAGCTTGAACCCAACCCCAGCTTTTCTATTCCGCTCTTACCCAAAACTGGAGGAACCATCGGCGGATACTTGCAGACTATGCCAATCTCAGGTCCTACGAGCAGATATGTATGGATTAGATGATCGTAAACGTAGTAAGCTCCTTGAATAATGTTTCTTATTAGCACCGCAGTTGGCGTAGGTTTCGCATCGAAAGCCTGATCCAAAGCTTGAATGCTCGCCTCAGCATGTGCTGCGGGACAAACACCGCATATTCTCTGAGTTATGTAGAATGCATCCCTCGGATCCCTACCCTTCAGTATTATCTCAAAGCCTCTAAAGAGGTTTGTTAGACTGTAAGCCTCATCAACTACTTTCCAAGTTCCGATCTTGGTTTCTACATCCTTTGTAACCATCCTGATTCCCAAGTGTCCCTCTATTCTCGTAACTGGATCAACAACCAATTCAGTCATAAATCATCACTCCTCCTCTTCCTTTTTATGTTTTTTAGCACCTAAATGCCTAACAGCATGAATACCAATACCTAAGAGCGTAGCGCCGAGCAATCCGGCACCGATCGTTTCCGCACCGACACCAAGAACCTTAGGCAATTCAGGAACTTCCGCATAGAATGGAGAGAACTTGTCCGGCCATCCGGGTTCTGCACAGCCAATGCAGATGTTTGTTTCAACACAGTAGCTCGTTCCGCTGTTCCACTTCCTCAAAGCACAGTCCGTGTTACAGATTGGACCTTTGCAACCCATTTTGAATCTGCATCCCTCCTCTCCCGGTTTGGTTATGAATATTCCCCTGTCGTAGTAAGGTCTGTATGGGCAGAGTTCTTTGTGCATGTTCCTTCCAAAGAGCACCTTAGGTCTGTTGTGCTCATCCAGATCGATATCAACTCCCAGCAGGACAGCGGATAAGACTATGATCAAGTGATCGGGATTAACGGGACAACACGGAATGTTTATAACGGTCTTGTTTATTCCATTCTCGTATAAGAATTCCTGCACACCCTTTGCATTGGTTGGATTTGGTTCTCCATTCCAAGGTTTTGCTGCGGGAATTCCACCAAATGTTGCACACTGTCCCACGGCAATTATCACATCCGCAAACCTTGCACATTCAAGCAACCTATCTCTGAAATCAACCTCCACAAGCTTTCCGTTTTCGTAACCTCTATGAACCGTGCAGAATCCCGGGTCTTGGACCGCTCCTTCAACAACCAAGATCTTTTTCGTCTTGGCTTTCTTCCACCTCTCGATTCCCTCTTCAGCAACGGTTCCCGCAGCGGGATGGATAGTTTCCATGTAGTCCGGTAAAGCTATCGGTAATCCAGAGCTACCTACCAATATATCCGTTAAAATGCTAACCAAATCTGGATCTCCCAGTTGTGCAAACGAAATTGTGCAACCCGTGCAGGATGCACCGTTTATCCAACAGAGGTGGTAGTAGTCCTTTACCTCTTCAAGAGCTTTTACTAAGTCCGCTTTATATGTCGTTAGAAAGGCGCTGGCACCCATTGCACCTACGAGCTTTAGAAAATTCCTCCTGCTCAACTTCATAGAACCACCTTGGAATATGTCCAGAACGTAATATTTAAGCTTTTTTCTTAATGAAGATTTAAAATTATTATTTTGCAAACTTTTGGTAGCATGAGTTATGAAAAATTAAATATATCTTAGTTTCTAAATTTTAATCTTGCCCTTTCAAATACTTGTCTAAGAATATGCCCAGCTTCCTTCTCAGCTGAGGCGTTATGTAATCCTTGTGTGTGGTTATGGCAAACTTCAGGGCATCCTTACATTCGCAGTTTCTCTCCTCTGGAATCTTTGGAATCAGTTTTTTAAGAATATTTCTTACCCTCTCCTCGCTCTTAGCCATGTTTTCAAGAACCATAGCTACATCGACCTCCTGCTCCTTCCAAACGTCGTAGTCTGTAACTGTAGCTATGGTTAAATAGCATATTTCCGCTTCTCTTGCAAGCTTTGCCTCAGGTAGAGCAGTCATACCTATTATGTCGAAGCCTAAAGCCCTGTGAACTGCTGACTCAGCTTTGGTTGAGAACTGAGGTCCCTCAATACAGACGTAAGTCCCTTTTGAATGGAAATCGTATCCTAGATCTTCCAATACGTCTACAGCTAACTTCCTGAGTTCCGGGCAGAACGGCTCGGCAAAGCCTACGTGCACAACAACCTCTTCAAAGAACGTGTTCGGTCTGAACTTCGTTTTGTCGTAAAGCTGATCTGGGATGACTATATCTAAAGGCTTTATTTCCTCCTTGAGAGAGCCTACAGCACAGACGCTTATTATCCTCTCCACACCAAGCTTTTTAAGTGCGTATATGTTCGCTCTGTATGGAACGTTTGTCGGAGAGTAGATGTGTCCCCTTCCGTGTCTTGGCAAGAAAGCAACTCTGACACCTTCAAGCTCTCCTACGAAAATCGAATCGGAAGGTTTTCCAAAGGGTGTATCAACATCGATCTCCTTAACGTTTTCAAGTCCCAAGCCCTTGTAAATTCCTGTTCCTCCAATTACCGCAATCTTCACGTCCATGTTTCTTGGAAAAAAGCGAAAGTAAAAACGTTTTCGATTTACTTCAACCTGTAATACGTTTTGTCATCTATAACTACCCTCTCAATAACATCTCTCATCTCCATAACCCTCAGAACGCTCTCAAACCTTCCCGGATTCGTTATGTCTAAGTACATTGGATCTATCTGGAACTCGTTGTAAATTGCATTCTTTATCTCCCAAACCGTCCAAAGCTCCTTATCCTTCATTACTGCCCTTATTAAGCTTGAAAGATCCTCAACTATATTCCAAGGGAATATTACCCAAGAAAATCTTTCCAGATATTCTCCAAAGTAGTTTGGAACGAATTTAGATGTGGATACAAGAAGTAGACAGGCTGTTCTAACTTCTTTTGCACTTCTTTCTACAATCTCCTTCGCTTTGGTCATACTCTTTCCAGTATTAACGAGATCGTCGACGATCAGAACTCTCTCCCTATACTCAAAGCTGATTTCCCCTCGAACTTTCAACTCCCTCCTGTCATACCCGATGTAGTGCTTTATTCCAAGAGATACCAACTCATCCAAGCCGAGCATGTCACAGAGAATACTACCAACGAACCATCCTCCCCTTGCAATTGCAACTATCAGATCGGGTTCAAAGCCATCTTCTATTATCTGCTCTGCAACTTTTCTGCAAAGACTGTCTAAGTAATCCCAATTCGTTATGACGCATCTCATAACTTTATCACTCTCTTGATGTATTGAGGTGGAATCTCCTTAGCCAGAGCGATAAACTTATTAGCCTTTATTATCCTTATACCGTCCTCTCTCGCTCTTTTTGCATCTATCTCAAGTATTATGGGGTCATCCGTCCTAAGTCTTGCTACCTCTTCACTTTTCTCAATCGTAGTGGACAGATGGACGTACGTCTGATTTACGGGCTTTATACCTATTTCAAGCATTCTTTGAGCTTCTTCCTCACTAGTTCCGTAGTACAGAACGTCCTCTTCGGCAATCGGATAATCGTTTAGCTCGACGTTAACGCTGTGTCCGTATTTTGCTCTTATCTTGCCATCCTTCATCTCGTACCTTCCTTTAACGTCTGAATACACGAGAGCTTTGATGAGCCACCTGTTAGCCCACTTAAACTTCCTTCTAGCAACCTTGACGAGCTTTTCAAAATCGACCCATCCGTTCTCATCCATCTCCAAGCCGAATCTATCTGGAAAATGCCTCAAGACTCCGGATATGAACCTTCCCAGCTTCTCAACCCTTTCCTTATCCAATATTACCTCACCCTTCTTACCGCAATGGCAAAATTCTCCCCTGTAAAATCCGTGCTCTGGGCAGAACCTTATCTCCTCCATCCCATCACCCTCGCGAAGTGGATCGTTGTAGCTATAACACCCATTGCTGTACAGGTTTCCAAGCTTACACCCCTTCCCGTAGCTTCGAAGTGATACCTCGCCCTCTCCATTAAATCTTTCGGCAGTCCCCTCCTACCCAGACCTATTAAAAATGTTACCGACCTCTCCCTTATAATCCTTGCCATATCCTCAAAGCTCAAAGCTTTCCTTCTATCGGGTTCGGGGGTAGTAGCGATAAGTTCACCGAAATGGGCTGGAAATCTGTCGATCAGATGTATCCTATTCTTATCGAGCATTCGATAGGCGTAGTCTGGCTCACCTATCGTCGTATAGCTTACAACTTCGTTGACCATCTCCCTCTCATTTTTCCAAAAGTTGAAATCGTAGAGTGCCAGATGGAAATCGAAAGCGTAGCAGAGAGGAATAGCCCTCGCAATACTCCTCAAATGAATTTCGTGCTTCTTCAGCTTGTCGTACGTGTTAACTAAGCATAGCACTATCACGTTCGAAACTTTAAAACAAACGTTAAAAATACGTTGATGACTTCCATTATGGACTTAATAATCGTTGGTGTAGGTGGACAGGGAATACTTACTTGCTCAAACATACTGGCAAAAGCGAGCATGAATTTAGGATTGAACGTAATAACTTCGGAAGTTCACGGAATGGCTCAGAGGGGAGGTAGTGTCGAAGTTCACGTGAGGATCGGTGACGTTCTCTCCCCGCTAATACCTTTAGGATCTGCCGAGGCTATGATTGCTTTAGAGCCTGTGGAAGCTTTAAGAAAGGTAGAGTACATCGGTAAAGATTCGCTCGTTATAGTAAATACAAAGCCGATAATACCTGTGAGCGTTACACTCGGTTTAGCGAGCTATCCAGATGTAAACGAGGTTATCGAGGCTATCAAAAGTGTCGCCGGTAAAGTTATCCATCTGAACGCGTTTGAAATAGCTAAAGAGGCTGGTGACGTTAGAAGTGCCAATGTAGTTATGCTGGGAGCTTTCGCTAAGCATACAGAGCTCTTTACACTTGAAGAACTTGAGAAAGCTGTGAAGGATGTTTTGCCAGAGAAAGTTCATGATGTTAACCTTAAGGCGTTAAGATTGGGCTACGAGCTTGCGTAAAGTTTATACGTCT
>CAYMRE010000018.1:0-12498 GCA_964392755.1 uncultured archaeon | reverse complement strand
TTCCTGATTCTCACAGCGATTACCTTAACTCTGCCTTGGATAGTATCGTTCATCTGCAAGATTCACTATCCCCCGCACGTAACCGCTCTGTTGTCTGGTCTGGCTGTAATATCATCCGCATTCTTAATCTCTTGGAGTGCGGAGACTGCTGAAATAGACATTCCTCGTTCCCTAAGCTTAGCTGTTGTAGCTCTTTTAGCAGTTTTACCAGAATACGCTGTAGATGCATACTTCGCTTGGATGGCTGGAAAGGTAGGTGGGGACTACATCCACTTTGCAACGGCAAACATGACTGGAGCTAACAGACTACTCATAGGCATAGGCTGGAGCTTGGTTGCCTTGACTGCTATGATAAAAACTAAAAAGAGGGAAGTTGAACTCGATGAGGGGTTAAGGCTCGAAACGTTCATTCTGTTCGTGGCGACAATCTACAGTTTCACGATACCTTTAAAGGGTAACATCCATCCCATGGACAGTTTAGTTCTCATATCACTCTTCTTCCTCTACATATACCTAGCAACTAAGGCGTATAAGGAAGAATTCGAGCTTGAAGGCGTTCCGAAGTATCTAGCGAGCTTTCCTAAGAGGATAAGAAGGTCTATTGTTGCAACACTCTTACTTTTCTCAGCTTTCGTGATATTCATAAGTGTCGAGGCTTTTGCTGAAGGTCTAATAGGAACAGCGAAAACATTCGGATTAAGTGAGTTTCTGATGGTTCAGTGGATTGCCCCCTTAGCAAGTGAATCTCCCGAATTCGTCGTGGCGATGTATTTGGTTAGAAGGATGCGAGTTAGTGCAGGAATAAACGCCCTAATATCTTCGAAGGTTAACCAGTGGACACTTCTAATAGGCTGTCTGCCTGTGATTTACAGCATAGCTCTCGGATTTTTATCTCCACTACCTCTTGATGCCAGACAGAAGGAGGAAATTCTGCTGACTTCAGCCCAATCTCTCTTCGGATTGGCGATAATTTCAAATCTAAGAATATCCCTCTGGGAAGCTCTAGCACTATCTACGTTGTTCCTTGCTCAATTCGTGTACGAAAGCATCGAGACCAGATACATCTTAAGTGCCGTATACGTGGCTCTATCCATTCCGATAATCGTAAAGGAGAGAAAAAATATAAAGAAGGCAGTGAAATATATTGCTAAAGTTGTAAATTCCTGATTTTTTCGAGTATGATCTTCTTTTCTATCCTTGCAACAGTTTCTCTAACCCTCTGGACGGCATCTGGGTTGGCTGAGATGGAGTCAATTCCCATTCTAACCAAAATCTCTGCAAACTTCGGATCGCTACCCGCTTGACCGCATATCGAAGTCTTGACGCCGTACTTCTTGCAAACGTTTATGACGTGCTCTATGAGTTTAAGCACCGCGGGATGCTTCTCGCTGTATAAATAGGCTACGTTTTCGTTGTTCCTATCTACTGCTAAGGTGTACTGCGTTAGATCGTTCGTTCCGAAGCTTATGAAAGTTATTCCGCACTCCTTAATTATATCCTCGATTATCAAAGCACATGCGGGAGTTTCGACCATTATTCCGAAGTCTATCTTATCCAAAGGAATGCCCTCTTCAAGCGCAATCTCCTTAGCTTTTTTAACCTCATCGACCCTCGTAACCAACGGTAGCATTATTCCGACATTCGTGTATCCTTCGTCTATAAGCTTCTTTATAGCTCTCATCTCCGCTCTGAAGTGTATATCCTCTTTCAGATCTCTCCTTATACCCCTGTACCCAAGCATCGGATTTGCCTCTATGGGCTCATCCTCCCCACCCTCCATCGATCTGAATTCGTCGGTAGGGGCATCCAAAGTCCTTATCCAGACTGGCTTGGGATAGAAGGCTTTAACCACCTTCTTCAAACCTTTGTAGAGTTCATCTATGTAAACGTCGATCTCCCCATCCTTTATGTACTTCATCGGATGCTTCTTCAAGCTCAAAACCATGTGCTCTATTCTCAACAAACCCACGCCGTCAGCGTTAGTCTCTTTCGCAACTTTCTCAGCAACATCGGGAATCGATATGTTTACCTTAATTTCGGTAGCGGTTACTATCTGCGGTACCATCGCAACGGCTTTAACCTCCTCCTTCTTCTTTTCCTTCAGAGCACCTTTGTAAACCAACCCCTTATCACCGTCAACCGTAACAATCATTCCCTCCTTCAAGACCTTGGTAGCATTTCCAGTTCCAACAACCGCCGGAATCCCCAACTCTCTCGAAACTATGGCTGCATGACAGGTTAAACCGCCTTCATCCGTAACTATTGCAGAGGCTTTCCTCATTGCAGGAACCATATCGGGAGTAGTCATCGTCGTAACGAGCACATCCCCCTCTTCGACCTTGTTTATTTCATCCGAGCTGAGAACAATCTTAACCTTACCAATCCCAATTCCCGGTGAAGCTCCCAATCCCTTAACGAGAATCTCTCCCTCCTCCACTTCCTCAACTTCAACCTTGCCTTTGATAGTCGTAATCGGACGGGACTGAACTATGTAAATCTTGCCCCTCTCTATAGCCCATTCAACATCCTGCGGATGACCGTAGTGGTCTTCGATAACTTCTCCCAACTTTACGAGTTCTTCAATCTCCTGATCGCTCAGAACCCTCTCCCCACCCTTTTCTCCAAGTTCAACTTTTACAGTTTTTCCATCTCTTCTCGTGAGCATAAACTTCTTGTATGCAACTTGCACCTTGATCAGCTTTCTCTGAACTCTGTCGTATTCGTAGTGATCTGGTGTTACCGCTCCGCTAACAATTGCCTCACCTAAGCCAAAAACAGCCTCAATTATGGCAATCTTTTCGCCGGTGATCGGATGAGATGTAAACATCACACCGCTTTTCTCGCTGTTAACCATCTTTTGAACTACCACCGCAATGCTAACATCCTCATGCCTGAACCCCTGCTGAACCCTGTAGAATATTGCCCTCGGAGTGTAGAGGGAACCCCAGCACTTCCTGACCTTATCGACTACTTCATCCTCTCCTTTAACGTTGAGGTAAGTCTCCTGTTGCCCAGCAAAGCTTGCTGAAGGTAAATCTTCGGCGGTTGCGGAACTCCTTACAGCTACGTAAACCTCTTCCCCAACCTCCTCACACAACTGCCTGTAAGCCTTCCTGATTTCCTCCTCTATCTCCTTCGGCATTGGAGTTTTTTCTATCATCTCCCTAATCTTCTTTGAGGCTTCTTCAAGCTCACTCGTGTTGTTTACGTCAACGCTGTCAAGTATTTCCATAATTTTATCTTTCAACCCTGTACTCTCGATGAACTGTTTGAAAGTGTTCGCATCCACTACAAAACCCTCAGGTACCGGAATTCCCAATCGGAGAAGCTCACCCAAGTTTGCTCCCTTCCCCCCAACCAAAGGAACGTCATCTTTATCTACTTCATCCAACCACAAAACGCCCATGCTACCACCGAATTTCTATTAAAGCGGTAAATTTAAAAGGCTTTTGAAGAAAGGTGAGAGGGAGTTAACATGATAGAAAGCTGGCAAGAGTACAGGTTGATCAACTACGAGCTTGAGAGGTTGGTAAACAGCGTAGATACTATACCAAAGATCAAGAAGGCTTTAAAGCACGTCATAAAAGCCGGTGGAAAGAGAACCCGTCCCCTAATTGTCCTTTTGAGTGCAAAGCTCTGCGGTGGCGATTACAAAGATGTAATGGACATGGCTTTGGCAGTAGAACTCATTCACACAGCCAGCTTGGTTCACGACGACATAATAGACAGGGGTGTAATGAGAAGAAACGTCAAAGCTTTGCATGTCGAGTACGACATATCTTTGGCAATTTTAGTGGGCGACTGGCTAATTTCCAAGTCCGTTGAGCTTGTTTCGAAGTATCCAAGTCAGATCATTAAAGAATTTGCCAAGACGGGAATGATGATGTCCGAGGGAGAAGTCTTGGATGTTTACAGCCCTTACGAGAGGTTTACGGAGGATGACTACTTCAGGTGCATAACGTTTAAGACTGCATCACTCTTCGCGTACGGAGCTAAGAATTCCGCAATGGTTGTTTGTGATGACGAAAAAGCTTGGGAGAAGATGTTTGAGTACGGATTGAATCTTGGAATAGCCTATCAACTCGTCGATGACCTTTTAGAGTACATGAATTCCTACGTCGAGAAGTCGTCTGAAATAGAGTCAGTTACACTCCCGATGATATACGAAGATAAGTATGGTGAAAAGGCAGTGGATATGATACTTGAGCTTATAAGAGACTACGCAGACAGGAGTAGAAAAGCTCTGGATTACTTTGAAGATTGTGATGCAAAAGAAAAGCTCTCGTACATGATAGACTACATGACGTCCGACCTTATAAGGAGTAGGCTACATCAGAACGAAAACTTTAGTATCTAAACCACCGTACTTTACCCATCTCTCCTCCTCAAAGCGGTATCCAAGTTTTTCAGCCTTTTCCTTCAGTATCCTGTGCTCCGCGGTTATTACAACAATCCTATCGACGTTTACTGCGGATTTGAGAAATCCCTCGTAAAGCTCCTCTATTAATCCCTTCCTTGCTATCCTTAAGCCGTAAGGTGGATTTGTCACTATTACGTCAGCTCTCTTTAAGCACAACCTTGTTGCATCACCTTGAACGTAATCGATTGTATCCGCAACTCCTGCTACCTCGGAATTGATCTTGGCTCCTCTCAAATGTTTTCTAAACCTCTCGACACCAACAAGATTTAAATCGATACGATTCTCAACCACCTCTCTTTTAACATCCTCTAAAATATCCTTTCCCCAAATCTTAACGAACTGAAAGCTTTCTCTGAGCTTCTGCGGTGGGATGTTTCTGCACATCATCGCAGACTCTATTAGGATGGTGCCACTACCACACATAGGATCGACTAAAATCTCATCGCATTTCCATTCGGAGAGCATGACCAATGCTGAAGCTATTGCTGGATTCAGCGGAGCTGGATGCTCGTATACTCTGTAACCCCTCCTGTGCAAAGCGACATCGCCAGTAGTGTCCAAACCGACGTAAATCTCATCGTTTATAACATCGACCCTTATTATGACATCAGGCTCGTCCAAATTCACCTTCAACCTTCTCCCCTTACTCTCAAGATAGCTATCTATGACTGCCTGTCCGGCAACCCTTCCAACGTCTAAAGAAGTGAAATCGTGATTACCCACTCTCAAAGGTCTAATTGCGAAGCTCTGATCTTGATTTACGAAACTGAAGTCAATTTCTTTAACTATTTTATATATATCATTCAAACTATCGAACTTCTCAACCTTAAGGAGTACCATAACTCTTTCTACAGTTCTTGCCAAGTAGTTCAGCTTTGCAACGAGCTTTAAGTCACCCGTAAGAAACACCCTTCCCCTACCGTACCTAATCTCCTCTACTCTTCCCCCCAACGACTCTATCTCCCTTGCAGATACATCCTCCAAGCCGGGTGTTGTGGTAACGTAGAGTTTCATCTAACAGGTTTGAACGGTCTCGTTAAAAAATGTTAAATAGGATGAGTTCGCTAAATCGATTGATGAATATGATGATTACAACAACAATGAGGATATTCCGTGTCAGCTCGAGAAACAGTTTCGCTATAATAGCCTACGACGGCAGTAGTTACGAGGTTATTCACTGTACGAACATGGAGAAGTGTAGAATGGCTGGAATAGTTAACTGTCCTCCCTTCTGCGAAAAGATTACGGAGCTTAAGAAGTTTCTCAGGTTCGGTAGATGCAGGTTGAAGGTTGAGGAAATAACGGAGCAAGGTTTTTAACTTTATAAACTATTTTTATCATGCTTCGTGTACTTTACGATCCAGACGGTTTCTTTAAGGATTACAGAGACGGCTGGATACTACCGATTGCAATCGTTGGAATTTGTGCGGTCGTAAATGCGATTTTGGGATACTTGAAAATTCCAGAAATACTTAAAGAAACTTTGTCCAAGTATCCCCTAACACCAGCTCAAGCTGAAATGCTCAGAACGTTCTTGGAAGTGCAGGCTATAGTTACGACGGTTGTAGGGGTTTTCCTGGGATGGGTCATTTTAGCAGGAATTCTTCACGCAATTTCCGCACTCTTTAAGGGTAGCGGTGAGTTTACGAGAACTCTCAAGAACACGTCTTTCGCTCTCCTTCCGAACATAATCCTCGCTCCAATATCCTTCTCGTTTACAAGTCTAAAACCCACACCGGAAACGATGATAATAGGATTGGCAAACTACCTCTGGCAGGGTTACATACTCGTTTTTGCTCTGAAGTATGCGAGGAACGTCGAAACGAGGAAGGCGGTAATATGCGTTGCAATACCTCTCGCGATTATGTACTTGGTCGGTTTGGTGGGATACATTCTCAGCTTAAAGCTTCAATCGTAACGTATAAAATTGAGTGAGCATACGACTGCAGGATGAGAAGCGATGTAGTTAAGAGGGGTATCGAAAAAACAGCTCACAGAGCTTTACTTAAGGCTTTAGGTGTAACCGACGAAGATATGGATAAACCATTCATAGGTATCGCAAACGCGTACAGCACAATCGTTCCGGGGCATGCAAACTTGGACAAGGTAACACAGGCTGTAAAGGAGGGAATCTGCTCAGCTGGAGGTGTTCCTTTTGAATTTGGAGTTATAGGAGTCTGCGACGGTATTGCAATGGGACATGAAGGAATGTGTTACTCTTTACCCACGAGAGAGCTTATAGCTGACAGTATAGAGGCTATGGTAAAAGCACACAGTTTTGACGGACTGGTTGTAGTTGGAGCTTGCGATAAGATAATCCCGGGGATGCTCATGGCGGTTTTGAGGTTGAACGTACCAGCGATTGTCGTTTGCGGAGGGCCGATGTTACCCGAGAGAGTTGGAGAAAAACCAGCGACTATAAAGACCGCTTTTGAATCTGCGGGCTTATACAAAGCGGGAAAAATAGATGAAAAAACTTACAAGCTGTACGAAGATTTTTCCGCTCCATACTTTGGAAGTTGCCAAGGGTTGTATACAGCAAACTCGATGCAGATTTTGACGGAGGTCTTGGGTTTATGTTTACCATACTGCTCAACATCACCAGCTGTAAGTTCGAGAAAGCTCAGAATTGCCAAGGAAAGCGGTAGAAGGGTAGTGGAGCTTGTGAAGCAAGATATAAAACCCTTAGACTTTGTTACAGAAGGTTCCTTTGAGAATGCTGTCACGGTGGACATGCTCATGGGTGGATCAACCAACACGGTTTTGCATTTACCAGCAATTGCGAGAGAAGCTGGAATCAAGCTTAGCTTGGATGTTTTTGACGAAATAAGTAAAAGGACACCACACATCGTTGCAATCGATCCTGCAAGTGAATACACTATAGCCGATTTGGATGAAAGTGGAGGAGTTCCAATGCTACTCAAGAAGGCAAAAGACATCTTAAACGATGAGATGACCGTAAGCGGGCTGAGTATACATGAAATTGCCGAAAGAGCTTTTGTTAGAGGTAAGGATATAATAAGGGACTTGGACAATCCCATAAGGGGTGAGGGAGGAATAGCTATTCTGAAGGGTAATTTAGCGGAGAAAGGGGCGGTTGTAAAAACCTCTGCGGTTCAAAAAGATATGTTGAAGTTTGAAGGTTATGCAAAAGTTTACGATTCCGAGCAAGAAGCTTTGAAGGCTATCTTAGACAACGAGATAGAGGAGGGAGATGTCGTTGTTATAAGGTACATGGGTCCAAAGGCGAGAGGAATGCCAGAAATGTTACTACCAACGGCAACCATTGCCGGAATGGGACTGGAAAGGGTGGCACTTATAACCGATGGAAGGTTCAGTGGTGCAACCAGAGGACCGTGCATAGGTCACGTAGCCCCGGAAGCTCTCGTTGGAGGAACAATAGCCGTAGTCGAGAACGACGATACGATAGTTATAGACATCCCAAGCAGAAGGCTGGAGCTTAAAGTTAGCGAAGATGAGCTTAAGGATAGGAAAGAGAGATGGAAACCTAAAGAGATAAAACACACCGGATTTTTGGCAAGGTATTCAAAGTTGGTAAGTCAGGCGGATGAGGGATGTATCCTGTTGAGTTGATCACGCCAGAGGGGGAGATTTTAAAGGGGGTAATTCACGAAGACGGATGCTTCGAGGAGTGCGATGTAAAAGCGGAGTTCATAGCCACCCCTTCTTTTTTCAACGCTCATGCGCATCTTTTGGATTCCGTAGCAAAGGACATACCAAGAATGGATTTGATTAAAGCCGTTGGAGATTACAAATTTAAGGTTTTGAGCTCCGCAAGCGATGATGAACTCAAAAGGGGTGTCAAAAATTCCGTTGAAATGGCAAAGATGAGCGGAACTACTGCAATTTTAAATTTTACGGAGATGGGAGTTAGAGGGTACGGCATCGTTAGGGACTTCAGCGAAATTTTGGCTTTAACGAGACCATCAAATTTGGATGAGGCGGAGATACTAATCGAACGATCTTTCGGTTTCGGAATGAGTTCCACGAGGGATCATGACTACGCATTTTTGGAGGAGCTTAGGGAAATTGCAAAGAGATTTGGAAAAATCTTTGCTATTCACGCCGGTGAGAAAGACGATGATGATGTTGAAAAAGCCTTGGCTTTAGAGCCTGATCTTCTGATTCACATGAACATGGCAAGTGCTAAGAACTTGAGGATGGCTATGGACATGGAGATTCCAATCGTGTCGTGCATAAGAGCTAACGCATTCTTCGGCTTGCTAAATCTCAAGAACTACGAGATTCTATCCGAATACGATCTCTGGCTTTTGGGAACTGACAATGCCATGGTTTGCAGTCCTTCAATGCTTGAAGAGATGCACTTTGCAAGTTACCTTATGAGAAAAGATTTAGAGGTCTTCAGAGCTTGCATAAGGGGATTTGAAATTTTCGGGTTAAAGCCAACTTTTGTCATATTCAACAGGAGACACAATCTGCACAAGTGTAGGAATCCGCTTTTCGGAGTCGTGAGGAGAGCGGAAACGGTAGATGTGGAGACTGTTCTTCCCCAGTTAAACCCCTATTTTCTTAAGGGGTAAATAGTATTTCTGAACGATTTCTCTTAAGAGGTTTATCCCCGCACTTAGGAAAGCTAAATGGGCAGAAAGCGTAAGCGAGCAACCGTATACGGTAAAATCCTTCAATACCGCACATACACCGTAAAGTGCGAATGCGAAACAGATAATCTTGAGTGAAGATATGACATCCACACAATCCACAAGAGCGGATAGTGATCTGTACTTCTTTAGGAGGTATACTCCCAATACGAGCAGAACTACATGCACACCCGCAACTATGAGTATATCGATACTCTGGGTAACGTTGACGAATCTACTCACAGTAACGACGCTTGCTATGGTTACGAACACGTAAACGTAACAGTCCATAGCTTCCTTACCGATGTGAATACTCCCGCTCACCTTGTATATGCTCATCAACAACTTTAAAATGGAGAATAGGCTTAAAGCTAAGAATAACGAGAAGGAATAGCTTGTGTGCACAACGGGATCCAATCCAAACCTTGACACAGCTATACCCGTAAGTCCCTGAATCGTTAGGATTACGACGTAGAGGAGTGTGTAAACTCCAAGTTTTCTTAGATTAAAGATTCTCGAACTTACATGTTCGGAATGTAAGGCGGAGTAGGCAATTAAAGATGCTACGAAGAGGGACAATCCCAGCACGAACTCAATTGTCATCTAATTGTACTGAATTAAATCATCTTTAAATCTTATGATTTGAACGCTTTTTGAATAATCCCAAGACGCAAGCTAAACCGATTAGATTTTCTTTTGACAGTGTTCCGTCTGCAACTTCCTTCAAAACCTCTTTAGCGTTGAATGCTATACCCAATCCAGCATTCTCGATCATAATCCTATCGTTTGCTCCATCCCCGACCGCAACAACATTTTCTTTGCTTATTCCTTCTTTTTTAGCTATCTCCTCTATTATCCTCGCCTTCTCCTCAGCATCAATTATTCTGCCCTTGATTCTACCCGTAAGCTTTCCGTCCTCTATTTCAAGCTCGTTTCCGAATGCGTAATCAAGTCCAAGCTCCTCTTTCAACCTATCCGTGAAATAAGTGAATCCTCCGCTAACGACCGCAACTTTATAGCCAGCTTTCTTCAAAGCTTGAATGAGCTCCTTAGCGCCTTCAGTCAGCTTTATATTTCTGTAAATTTTCTCCAAAACTTCAACGGGTAATCCTTTCAACAGTCTAACCCTTTCAATCAAAGCGGTCTTGAAATCCATTTCACCCCTCATGGCTTTTTCGGTGATCTTCTTAACTTCTTCCTCAACTCCAGCGTATTTTGCTATTTCGTCGATTATTTCCGCATCAACCAGCGTTGAATCCATGTCGAATACTATCAATCTCTTTTCCCTTTCAAACTCGTGATAGGGCTGAATAACTATATCCAGATTGACGGACTCGACAGCCTTCTTCAAACTCTTCTTCAGCCTTTCTGGATTAGTCTCACCTATATCCACAACAAACTCTATCGAAATTAACTTGTCCCTCGCTATCAAACTCGTGCTCTCGATGTTCACTCCATGATCGAGAAGTATCTTTGAAATGTCCCTAACTATTCCAACCCTATCCCTACCTAAAACCGTTATGACGTAGAGGTTTTTATTCCCGCATTCCTCCCTCTCAAACTTGGAAACGTGAACGTTAACACCCACATTCCCTCCGACTTCAATCAGTCTGTCTCTAATCTCCCCGAAACTCAGATCCGTTTTTGAGCAATCCGCAATGACATACATCAAAAATATTCCGTGCAAAACCCTCTGTTCTATATCCACTATGTTTACGTTCATCTCCGCCAAAGCGTTCGAGATTGCGTAGATTATTCCTCTTCTGTCTTTACCGTAAACTGTTACGGCTATTAACACTAAAAGTGTGGTTTGGTATGTTGAAATACTTAACGAAGAGTTTAAATACTTGCAATTTCACAATAGTTATTGTAATGATGGAGGCGATGGAAATGGGATGTTACTGGTGGGATCGTGAAAGGGGAATTTGTAGGTTCCCTTGGAAGGATTACGACATTTGTTTGGGTAGAAACTGCAAAGACTACTTAGAGGATGATGACGTATACATGAACGATGCTATGGCAAAGCCACACGAAATTTTAGTAAATGAAAAGATTCCAAAAGAATTAAACCTTACCCTTAAGTAGCTCAGCACCCTTCTCAACGATTATCCTCGTCGGTGTTGGTAGCTTTTGGTTTGCTCTCTTCAGGGCTTCCTTAGCGTACTCGAAGTGCTCAGGCTTAACCCAAACGCTGAGAATCTTATCTCCCGGGTATGCTTGAACAGCCAAACCAACGGGTTTACCGAAAGCTCTCCTCATACCCTGCGATATTCTGTCCGCTCCGGCACCAACAGCCATCTTGTGCTCTCTCAAGACGTGGTGAGGATACTGTCTTATCTTGAGCTTGAAGTTCATAGCTCCTATCGTCTTTGAAAGATATTTACCGGCTGCAAGTCTCGCAGCTTCCAATGCCGTGTCTCTGATCTGAACTCCCTCCTCAGCTACGAGTGTGAGCATAACGGGGAAATCTGCAGATTTGTTACCCATCTCGAACATCCTTATTCTTGTTCCGGGTGCACCGTCGATGTACTCCTTCCTCGTGTAAGGTCTCTCCAACCTCCTCCACATTCTCGCTGGTTTTCTCGCCATAACGGAAAAGCCAAGCCAAGGATATTTAAGTCTTTACACGACTGAGCAAACGTCTATTTCCTTCTAACCTTCAACCTTATTTTCATCAGATCCTCCCTTATCTCGAAATCGTACCCCATTCCCTTTAAAACTTCCTCCAAAAACATTCTAACAAACTTTTTCACCGCTTCATTATTTAGAACGAGAGTGAATTCACCGTTTTTTTCGTTAATTCTGAAGAAGTTGCAAGCTTCGAGTCTTTCGAGGACGTATCTAACGTCCTTTCCTCTAAATTCATCGGCGTGAGCCTTAGCGACCTCTCTGTGAATTTCCCAGAACTTCTCCTTTTCCGGATGAGTCTCTATGAACTTCAGGAACGTTATCCAATGGTCTATGTCAAGTATAACATGTTCCCCTTCAGCCAACATCTCCACATACGTTAGAATCTTACCCTTCTCGTAATTCTCAAGCTCCCTATACTCGTAGTAAAACTTCAACGCCTTCCTTACCGTCTCGCTCTGCGATCCTATTTTCTCCCTCAACTTGTTGAATATCCTGTAACTCTCTTCATCCAACGCTACCGTAATCCTGATCGGATTCTTCACTCGTGAAAATTTTACAGTAGACTTAAAAAATTTACGAGGAATTCACAAAATTTGTGAGAAATTCTTAGAAATTAAGCATTATTATCAAAAATGCTTTTAAAAATTGTGTCCTTTGTGAGGGCGATGAGGTCGAAGTGGCTGACGGTATTGCTGGTAATACTGATGACAATTGTACCAGCGATGGCTGGAGATCCAAGCGGAGCTGAAACGCTAAAGGAGAATCCAGAAGCTCCAGTAGACTTTGTCTGGGTGCTAATCTGTGGTTTCTTAGTGATGTTCATGCAAG
>CAYMRE010000017.1:0-12774 GCA_964392755.1 uncultured archaeon | reverse complement strand
ACATCTCTAACCTCTTCGGGGATTTTAATCCATCTCTCGTTGCTCATCTCCTGCTCAATCAATGCCTTCGGAAATATCGGCTTCAAATCCTCCGGTTTTACCGGCTCTTTCGTCACTGGGTGTAGTGGCGGTGGCAAAGGTTCGGGCAAATCCGGCAGTATGTTGTACCAGTACTTTGGCATCTCATTTTCATCCAGTAAAATCTTCCGCATGCCTCAGCTGAAGTTTCTAAATACTTAAACGTTGTCCTCTATCGTAGGATTATGTCTAAAGTTTGGGATTGATAAAAGGTATCTGAGTCAGTACTCTCTCGTGACCAAGTAATCGGCTAAAAGCATCAGAACATTCTTAGCATTCGAATCTGGCAAAATTTCCAAATACTTCTTACCCCTTTCAACGTATTCCTTAGCCATCTTCGAAGCAAAATCTATAGCCCCGCAATCCTTTAACTTTTCAACAGCCCTTCTCTTCTCCTCATCACTCGCTTTACCTTTTCCGAATATTTCTATCTCGACACCCATCTCTCTAGCCTTAAGATAAACGATAGTCTTCTTACCCTCAACCAAATCGCTACACCAATCCTTTCCAATCTTTTCCTCACCGACTATATCGAGTACATCATCGTGAATCTGAAATCCAATCCCACAATTCAAACCAAAATTCCAAAGAGGTTCTACATACTTCCCCTCACCGTAGAGGATAGCGGGTAGAGAGCAGGAACAAGCTATTAGAACCGCTGTTTTCTTCTCAACCATCTTAAGATAATCCTCAACGCTTACATCCTCCCTTCTTTCGAACTCCATGTCCATATACTGCCCTTCACAAATCTTGACGCATACGTCCGCAACAATCTCAACGGCTTTAACCAAGTTTCTTGCATCAACCTCGCACCTCGAAAGAATTTCAAAAGCTTTAGCAAAGAGCGTATCTCCAGCTAAAATTGCCGTAGCCTCTCCAAAAAGTTTGTGAACCGTGGGAACACCCCTTCTGTACTCATCCCTATCCATTATGTCATCGTGAATTAGGGTGAAGTTGTGTATGAGTTCTATGGCGATTGCTGAGGGTAAGATAGGTTTCCAATCTCTACCTATAGCTTCACAGCTCAGCAAAGTTAAAACTGGTCTCAACCTCTTACCACCAGCCTTTATGAGATGGAACGACGCATTATACAAACCCTCAGGTTCTCCCAAATCCAAAGAGTTTAGTGCATCGTTTACAACTTCAGACCTCTTTTTTATCTCATTCAACAACTCTTGCAATGCAGAGTTTTGAGACATCGTAACCCCTCACCTCAAGCCAGTCTTTTAGCCTACCGCTTATAAATATCTCCACCTTCATCAAATCTTTACAACTCCTGCAACCGGTCAAAAACATCGCAACTTTCAATCCGTCGATGTAATATCTTAAAAGCTCCTTAACACTTTCAACACCCTCCATAGCTCTCCTTAAAAAAGGTAAAGCGGAACTACCAACCACAGCACCCAAGGCTAAAGCTTTAGCCAAATCCAACCCACTCCTAATCCCACCCGTCGCAATCACCGGTAAGACGTCGTAACATTCAACGATGGAGTACGCTGTGGGAATACCCCAATCCCAAAAATCTCTACCGATTTCAGATTTGTATCCCTCACACCTGTAAGATTCCACGGCACTAAAGCTCGTTCCTCCTTTTCCGCCGACATCCAAAGCGGAAACACCAACTGCTTTAAGCTTAAAAGCTATTTCTCTCACCATCCCCGCCCCGGTCTCTTTGACGATAACCGGAACTCTCAAGCTCTTACAAACCTCCTCTATAGCATCGTAAGCGTTTCTCGAAAATTTATCTCCTTCAGGCTGAATCGCTTCCTGCAGATAGTTCAGATGAATTGCCAAAGCGTTGGCATCTATCATCTCAACAGCCTTCTCTGCAACTTCAATGTCCTTTATGATCTGGGGAAGTCCTATGTTTGCGTAAATGAAGGCGTTTGGAGCAAAATCTCTCACAATCGTAAAGCTCTCAAGATCCCCTCCCTCCATTCCCGCCCTCTGACTACCCACACCCATTCCCAATCCCATCTCTTCAACTGCCAAAGCCAAGTTTTTGTTTATCTCAACAGCCTTTGGATGTCCTCCTGTTATCGATGCAATTAAAAACGGTGCTGAAAGCCTCTTACCTAAGAATTCTACAACCGTATCAATCTCGTCAAAATCGATTTCGGGAATAGCCTTGTGAATCAGCATGACATCTTCAAATCCAGTGTATGACGACTCGACTTTCCTATTTAGGCAAATTTCGATGTGATCGAGCTTTCTCTTCGAAGTCTCCACGCCTCGAAGTTTTTTACGCATTATAAAACGTTTCCGAAAACCAGCGTTCCAACATCTCTACACATCAAAAACTCCCTAAGCTTTAAAACGTGGAATATCCTTGCCTTCACACCGCTTTTCAAAACCTTTTCAACTTTACTTTTCATTCCACCAGTCACGTCAACTCCTTTGGAGAATCCTATCTTGTCCAAGTCTTTCCAAGTCACAACATCAGCCAACTTACCGTCAACGTAAACTCCTTCAACATCCGTAGCAAACCCCACCTTATCAGCTTCAAAAACTTTGGCAAGCTCAAGAGTTATGTCATCGCCAGAAAGAACCTTGAAGAATTTATCCTCTACATCGTAAACCATGTCTCCGTGAGTTACGGGTATGAATCCTTCGTCAAGGGCTTTTTCAAATATATCGACATCGAACGTTATTCTACCTTTGTGTAGTTTGAAAGTTAAAAGGGGATGAATCGGTAAAGGCTTCAAGCCGTACCTAAGCATAGCCTCACAAACTATGGCATTCAACTCCTTGCATGACATATGTGCTCTAACAACTCCTTCCAAGTTCTTCTCCTCTTTAAGCCTGTATTTAACTACGAAGGGGTGCCCAAAGGAGCCGGCACCGTGAACCAAGATAATCCTCTTGGGCTTTACTTCGGCAATATCCTTAGCAACTCTCTCTATAACATTGACCTTAGCCCTCTTGAACCCGTTTTTATCTGTTATTGCAGACCCGCCGATCTTGACAACTATCATACGCTCACCCGTCAGAACAGGGTAACCTGCTTTCTCACATCGCTCTCAAACAGCGACTTAATCTCAAGCTCTATCAGCATCAACCTCTGCTTAGTGTATTCAGAAACGTTGTATCTCTCGCAAAGCTCCTTTGAAACACCCAAATACTTTGTTATCGAGCTGTTGTGAACTGTCAGAGTCAGCTTACCACCACACTTCGTGCATTTACCAGTTAAGGGAGGTCTTCTGTATTTTGCGTTGCAGTTTACACACCTGAACTCCTGCCTCGAGAAAGCTCTGAGGTTTCCGATTATGTCTGGGAGGAAGTGGCATGTTAAAACTCTCTCAGCCACATCGTGCTCGTCAACAGCCCTAATTCTTTCAGCCAAACTCATCTGTGCCCTAACCTTATCCTGCATGGTCTTTAGAGACTTGTAAGCGCTCTCCTTGACACCCAAACCGATTTCGGTGTCGTGAGTGAATTTGAGACAGCAAAAGCGGAAATCTGTTGGTAATCTATCCTCAACCCTCTCGATTGAAACATCCTTCGGATCAGCGTAGCGTAGGGTAGCTTCGTAGAACTCTAAAGGATATTCGGAAACTATGTCCATGTTGTGGACTTCCTTATCAACCTCTCTCGGATCGACTATCGCTGTTAAAACAAGAGGGGCATCCATTTGCCCTCCTCTCTTATCTGGCAGGAAATAGCGTGAGAAGTTCAGCAACCCATCCAAAAGAAGCATAACAGAATCTTCATCGCCGTCGCATTGAGCTACAACTATGCCATCGTTTATCAACACGTTATGATAATCTTTGGCGTTCAGGCAGTAAACGTACTCATCTTCATTCTTGACGAATTTAACCCTTCTAACTCTTAGTAACCATCCGTAATCTACCCTACTCTTATCGTTTGTACGTTTTCTTTCCTCGTGTAACTTGTAAACGTTCTGTTTTCTCGGCAACGTAAAGCCAACATCTTTGAAAAACGTATCGTAGTATTTTCCAGTAATGTTTAGAGCGTAAACTGTCGATTTTGGCGGTTTGCGTCCCCTAACTTCGTAGTACCTGACAACGACACTGTTTCCTCTGTTTGCGTTTCTGTCAACCGTGATGTAACACTTTATGCCGAACTTGGACATCAACAGCAGTTCGATGTCTCTAAGCAGGGGTAGGTTTGCACTGTACAAACTGATCCTCGGCGTAGTTTTTATGGGTGATCCGTCTCCAGAAGCGTAGGCGCTCAGCAGGATTTTGACCTTCTCTTTCGGTAATCTGAAAACGAAGCTTGGAACCCTCTTATCGTGTGCTCCACTACCTACCCTTAGGATTTCCGTGAAAAGCGTGTAAATTATCCTTGAACAGATCGTAATCTTCCCATCTCTTTCATACAGCTTGAGATCTCCAAAAGCCTCTTTTATAGCGTTTTTAATATCGTTCAACACGTACTCATCACGGTTTGAAAAGACGACCTGATAGCAATTTTTATTCTTTCTTGAGTATCCTTCAGCCAAGTAGTATCCCAAGAGCTTAAGTAAAGGCTCTACCTTGACGAACCTCCTTACCCTAACCTTATCCCTTTTAACCGCTAAGAAAACTCCCCTCGGAACGTCATCCAAGCTCAAAGATTTGCACTTCAAAATTTCGATCAGCTCCCTTAAAGGTATAGAATCGTGTCTTATTTTGTCGTAGAGCTTCCTTCTCTCTTTTTCATTTAAAATAGCTTTAAGAAATTCTCCGATGTTCCTAACAACGATGTCATCGATGAAATCATTATACTTTACAAACTCCTTGAGTAAGTCTATTTCATCTAAATCCGTCTCTTCAAACTCAACCATCGGAGCTATCATAGTATCCCCCTCTCTAACTTCGAAAGCCCTCTTTTTAACGATCCTTTCTCCGTCGTAGGTTAAAACGAAATGATCGGGTGTAACTCTGAAACTCTTACCGCCTTCAAGCTCTATTTCTATCATGTGTTCTGGAGCTTCCGCCTTGATAACATCCAGAACATCCGTAAGAACGACCTTCTTAGATTTCGGATCGAACGAAAATACTTTTACTTTGACCTTCGGTTTATCCCTGATCCAAACACTCTTCTCAAACCTTTCGTTTTCGAAAAGTTCGTACAGTTCTTTTACGGTGATCCTCTTAATGTCCCCGTCTATTTCAACGAGAATTTCCGTATCTTCACTAAAACAGTTTCTCCTCTTCGCCGCATGGAAGTAGGGATGGGCATAGCAGGCGTTCATGTCCACAAAGCCAATAATCCTGCCTAAAACACCAGCTGAGGTATGAGGGGCTAAACCGATCACAAGATGCCCAATCAAATCCTCAGGTTTCTCAACTCTGTAGTAAGGCTCTAAACCGTAGAACTTTACAAGAAGATCGTCTATGAACTTGGCAACCTTCACAAGATACTCGGCACAGCTCTTCGAAATTACAACGTCCTGCGGTTTAAGCTCAACTATTTGGTCATCGCTCTTAAGCTCGTTACCCATGTAATCGTGCCTGTAACCCAACTCTCTCAATCTTTCAACACTAACTCCAACCTCCTTAGGTTTGAAGTGCGTCAGAGGTAAATCCGTCATGTCGTAACGAATAGTTCCATCCTTGAAAACGAAGACACCGTGCTTAGCTCTCAGGATTCCCTTTTCCAATCTCTCTGGTATCTTCCACTTCGATGTCATTCCTATAACTCCCTTTATAACCTCAAAGCTGTCCCACTCGTTGAGATTTTTCAAAGCCTTCTCGTAAAACTCTCGAATGTTGATCTTCCTCTTCAGATAAGGTTTGGTTTCGCCTTTGCAGTTCGGACAAACCTCGCTTCCACACTTCAGCCTGCACTTCGGGCAGTAGTAAATCTGCTCAGTTACGCCACCACACTCGCACTTGAGCCAGAATCCTTCCCTTCCACACTCCTTACACCTTCTCAAAGCTATTTCAACCTCTATTTCACCTCGCACACCGTTAGATGTATGGTTTATAGCTTCCTTGATGTTCCTCTGCTTTCCTCCAGCCAGCCCCAGTGGGAAAAGGATGTGCGGTGGGGGGCTCATTCTCCTTTCTTTAGCTTTCTCTGGTCTTCCCATTCTCGCTCCAATCCTTGTAGGTGCTTTAGCTCTGACATCCAAGCCCGAGAGCTTTCTGACTACGTCGAGTGTTTCTCCCTCAGCCTTTATGTCAACCTTCCTCAAATCGAAGGTTAAACCCAAACATCTCACCAAAACTTTCCACTTTTCAATTACGATTTTACCCTCCCTCACCTTATGCTCCACGAGCAAATCCTCCAAAATCCTCTTAGCTCTATCATCGTAATCCAAGACCAGCATCTTACCGTCTATCTTGCCATTCGAAACGAAGTCTCTGAGGTAGAAGTAGTCATCAACGCTTATGTCGTGCCAGAGGTATGTGTAGTCTGGATGCAGAGGAACTCCGTACTCATCGCACAGTCTCAAAGCCTCATCCTCGCTTATCTTCCTGAAATCCCCATTGATTCCCTTTCTCCTTACTTCCTGAATCCACCACTCGTAGCAGAAGCTTGCTGGCATTAAGGGATGGTTGTTCTCCAAGAAATCGCCGTAGTTTATCAGAATCTCGCCCAAGTCGATTATTTCCTCTACCTCATCCTTCAGAGTTAAGGCTGTTTTATAGTCGTTTATCTTAACGACATCTCCGTTCTTCAGCTTAACCGTGGGACCCTCTATGGTTGTGACTGGAACGACTCCCCCAGCCTTTCCCGGTCTTTCAACCTTGAGCTGAGTCCCTATTGCAATGAACCCATCGGCTATGACCATAGTTGCCGGATTTATACCAACGGTTGCAAATCCTGAGTTCCTCGCCCTTCCGTATCTCAATCTAAACCCACCTTTTCTTGAGGGATGGCTGAAAACTGGTCTCCCAGCAACTATGTCCGAAAGATACTTGTCCTTCGGCTTGATCTCTTGCTTTTCCTCTTTCTCCTTCTCTATACTTTCCTCCTCTTCCTCTTCTTCCTCAGACTTGGGCTGATAGGTTGCATCCGTGAACTTGACGACTTCCTCCTCCCGCTCGAATTCTTTGTTGATCAGCTTATCCAGCCAGTCCCAGCCGTCTATCTTCAGCTTATCGACCATCTTCTTGAGCTTAGGCGCTTTCAGAGCAATTCCTTCAGCGATAACTAGACACATTCCTCCCCTTACTCGATTCGTTTCAACCCTCGGCAAGTCTCTGTAGCCAGAAACCTCCACATCCTCTGTAGGCTCTCCGTCTATGCAAACTGGACAGTTTTCGACTATCAGCCTGATTTCAGCATCGCTCGGTAGGTATTGAAGGTTTGCAACCTTCTTGTATAGCGGAATCTCCTCGCAATATCTCAAAATCTCCTCCCTCGTAGGCTTGTACCTGTCCAATCCGAGCTTTCTCCTTACGTAGTCACCAACCAAAACCGAAACAACCTGAGCGGTTCCACCAGCACTTCTTATCGGTCCGGCGTAGTAAATTTTCAAGAACTCAGTTCCATCGTCGTTCTTATCTATTTTAATCTTAGCTATTCCTTCAATCGGTGCGGCAACAACACCTTCGGTCTGAATTGCAACGGCTACCCTTACAGCCTTATCTAATGCTGTTTCTCTATCGAACTTCCCGAACTTACCTTCAACTATCTCCTCAGCAATTTTGAAGCATATTTCTTCCCTGCTCAATCCCTCGTTTTCAAGCTCAACAATCCTCTCAGCCAAACCCTTGATTCCCATTAACTTTTCGACTCTTTCAGCCATGTTCTTTGCAATCGGTATTTCGACATCGGGATAGGGATCGAGAAGCTTTGATCTGGCTTTTTTTGCAATCTCATAGGCTCTTTCCAGTTCCTTAAGAAGGGTAGCATGATACTCCTTAATCTCATCGAGCAGAATGGGGCATTCATCTCTAACGGGCTTTGACTCTTCCTTTTTCTGATCGTCTTTTATAAAATCGGTGAGCTTGAGTTGCATGTATGAAATTGGGCAAAAAGTTAAACGTTTTTTCGTTATCATCGTCGGTGTGAAAGTTAAAGTAAAAAGTCTGAAAGTTGATTTAGACGGGGTTTTGATACTAAAAGATGTAAATCTGAAGGTGAACGAGGGCGAGTTCTTCGGAATAGTCGGCAAAAACGGGAGCGGTAAGACCACACTTCTGAGGGCTTTAGCCAAGTTCTACCCCAAAGAAGGTTTGATTTACATAGACGGGAGGGAACTTGGAGAGATTAACTTGGATGAGCTTGCCAAAATTGTGGGTGTAGTTCCTCAAGAGTTTGAGCTTAACGTCAACTTCACAGTCGAGCAGTTCGTAGCTTTGGGCAGGATTCCCTACATCAGGATATTTGAGTCCGAGAGGGATAGGGAGGTTGTAAACAGGGTTATAGAATCGCTTAAATGCCCGAAAAACAGGGTTGTGAGGACTTTGAGTGGAGGGGAGAAGCAGAAAGTCTTAATTGCAAAGGCGTTGGCTCAAGAACCTAAGGTTCTGCTTTTGGACGAGCCAACATCCCACTTGGACATCAAACATCAAATAGAGATCGTCAAGATACTCAAATCTCTTGCCAAAAGGGGTTTGACTATCATTGCTACCTTCCACGACCTCAACTTGGCTTTAAACTTCTGCGATAGAATTGCGATAATGAAAGATGGGAGGGTTTTGAAAGTCTGTAAGCCGGATGAGGTAGATTCAGATGTTCTAAAGGAGGCTTTCGAGGTTGAAGTAGAAGTCGTAAACTTAGGAGGATGGAAGGTCGTCATTCCGAAGGTTTGAAGTACTTTGAAGGCGTGGTGAAGAACTTCTTTCCTACGTGCATCGCAATCTTTGCATTCTCAAGCCAAACGTCCTTGAAATACCTCTTGTCAGCCCATGCATGGACGATTTCAGCTATGAAGATCGAATGTTCCTCAAGCTTTATTTCGTCCAAAACCTTGCATTCCAAGTAACCCAAACAGCCCTTTATGTGCGGAGTTTCGATTTTCGTACCGTTCTCAAGCTCTATTCCGAATTCATCGATCTTATCAATTTCTCTCCCGCTTAACGTCCCAACCTTCCAGATCAAATCGAGCTTGTCGATCGAAAGAACGTTCAGCGTGAATTCCTTCGACTTTGCAATTAGTTCGTAGGTGTAATTCTCCCTATCTACAGCTATCGCAACTTTACTCTCTTCAACGGGCATGTGCCAAGCTAAAGCCATTGCATTAGTCTTTCCATTCTTGGCAACGACAACCAAGGCTGGTCTCGGGTGAAGTAGTCTGTAAGCGTATCTCATATCACTACTACACCGAAGAGATTAAAACACTTCTCAAAGCCTTGCATGCATGGAGACGATCATATTAACTTACGAGGATGTTAAAGAGCTTTTGACGATGGAAGAAACGATCGGAGCAGTTGAAAGGGCTTTTGAACTGCATGGAAGGGGTTTGACTCAAATGCCACCCAAGGTCTATCTGAGTTTTGAGAAGGGAGACTTGAGAGCTATGCCCGCATATTTGGAAGGTAAGGCTGGAATAAAGTGGGTAAATTCGCATCCAGAAAATCCAAAGAAGGGTCTGCCGACTGTGATGGCTGTGCTAATTCTCAACGACCCAGAAACTGGCTATCCCATTGCGGTTATGGATGCTACACACATAACGAATTTCAGGACTGGAGCTGGAAGCGCTGTTGCGAGCAAATACTTGGCGAGAAGGGACAGCAAGGTTTTCGGCTTTGTTGGGTGTGGCAGGCAGGCTTATACGCAGTTTTTGGCTTTGAAAGAGATTTTTGAAATTGAGAAGGTTAAGGCTTACGATGTAAACGAGAGAAATGCGGAGAAATTCGTCGAATTCTGTAGAAAGTGGACAGAGGCTGATGTTAAGCCGATAGAGGATGTTTGCGATTGCGATGTCTTAACAACGACAACTCCTTCGAGAAAGCCAGTCGTGATGAACGATTGGATTAGGGAGGGAACACACATAAACGCTATTGGGGCGGATGCACCGGGGAAGCAGGAACTCGACGAGAAAATCTTACTGCGGGCTAAGATCGTTGTTGACGATTTGGAGCAGGCTATGCATGGAGGTGAGATAAACGTCGCTATTTCCAAAGGTATTCTCAAGCCTCAGGATATATACGCAAGCTTGGGAGAAATAGTCGCTGGCTTAAAAGCTGGAAGGGAAAACGATGAGGAGATAACCGTTTTCGACTCAACTGGATTGGCTATTCAGGACATTGCCGTTGCAAAGGTTGTTTATGACAAAGCCGTAGAGACTGGTAAGGGGTTGAAGATTGACCTCTTCAGGGGGTTGTTATGAGAGTTGTTATCTACGGTTTCGGGCAGATTGGAAGGCTTTTAGCCGAAGCATGTGTCAAGAGGGGATTCGAGGTCGTTGGTGCTGTGGACATAAACCCGGAGATCGTTGGAAAATCTTTGAGAGATTTTGGAATAGAAAGCGATGCTGTAATAAAGGACCGCTTGAACTTCGATGGGGATTTGGCTTACGTAACGACCGGGTCTTACCTCGATAAGGTCTATCCGCAAATTGAGGAGTGTGTGAAGGCTGGATTTAACGTCATAAGTACGTGCGAAACCTTAGCTTATCCGGAATACAGATACCCAGAGCTTGCGAGGAAGATTGATGAAATTGCTAAGGAGGAAGGAGTTACAGTTTTGGGGAGTGGAGTAAACCCCGGATTTCTCCTCGACACACTGCCAATAGTTCTTTCAGCAGTTTGCGTTGAAATTAAAGCCATTAGGGCTGTGAGGAGTGTCGATGCTTTGAAGAGGAGAACGCAGTTCCAGAGGAAGGTTGGAATAGGTTTGAGCTTGGAGGAGTTTAAGAAGGCTAATTTAAGCGGGCACGTCGGATACGCTGAATCCGCTCTCCTCATAGCTGAGGCTTTGGGAGTAAAAGGTGATGTGAGGGAAGATCAAAAGCCTGTGGTTGTAGATGGGGTCGTGCAAGGTGTGAAGGGCTTTGGGGAGGTTGTAGGTGACAAAAGCATAAGGGTGGAATTCCACGCTTACGCAAACGCTGAAGAGTACGAGTTGATCGAGATTGAAGGGGATAACAGCGTTGTTTGGAAAAGTAGCGGTGTTAAAGGTGATCTGGGGACGGTTGCGGTGCTTGTGAATTTGGCTAAGTCTGTGGTTGAGCATAGAGCTGGGTTAATCAAGATGACAGATTTGATTCCCTTCAGGTGGTAGCATGGTTAAAATTCATGATTTATTTGGAATCGAAGTTTTGGAGGTAAAAGAGGGCTTTGCGAGGGTTAAAGCAAGAGTTAAGAGGGAATTTCTAAACATTCACGGCACAGCACACGGTGGATTCATTTTTACTTTGGCGGATGTAGCCTTCGGTTTAGCGGTAAACTACGATTCCCCAAGAATGGCTATAAGCATCAATATGAACTTCATCAAGCCAGCATTTGAAGGGGATGAACTTGTTGCTGAGGCGAAAGTAGAGGGTGGTGGAAAGAGGGTAAAGTTCTGCTTATTGAGGGTTTACAAAGGCGACGATCTGATAGCTGAAGGAACTGCAATCGCCTACGGGATAAAAAAGATTCAATGAGATAACTTTTTCATTATTTCCCTGTAAATCCTACCCTGCAATCCGTGGAACCTTGAGAAACCCTCCGCATACTTCTGGTCTATTGTTGTGGTGTCGAAGGATGTTAGCTCCGGTCTGTACAACGCAAAATCTGAATACCTCGCAACGGGCATCACACTTCCCTTGAACAGTTTCACCTTGACCCATCCCGTAACCCTCTCCTGAGTCCTGTCTATGAATGCGTTAAGAGCATCAAAAAGCGGATCGTTCGTCAAACCGTAGTAAACGAGTTCAGCCCACTCCTCCTCAACAAACCTCTTAAACTTAAGCTCCCTCCTGCTTAGAACAAGCCTCTCCAAATCCCTATGAGCTGTAATGAGGATGGTCGCAGCTGGATGCTCGTAACATTCTCTCGACTTCAATCCCAAAACCCTGTCCTCTATTATGTCTGTCCTTCCCACTCCATGCTTCCCACCGATCTCGTTGAGTTTTCTGATCAGTTCAAGCCCATCCATCCTCTCATCGTTCAAAGCTACTGGAATACCTTTCTCGAAATCGATTTTTACGATTTCAGGCTCGTCTGGTGCTTTAACGGGATTTGCAGTCCACTCCCAGATATCTTCTGGCGGTACAAAGGTCGGGTCTTCCAACTTGCCACCTTCAACGCTCCTGCTCCACAGGTTCTCGTCGATGCTGTACGGCTTCTCCTTCGTTGCAGGAACTTCTATCCCCTTCTCCTTAGCATACTCAATCTCCCACTCCCTTGTGAGATTCAACTCTCTCATCGGAGCTATAACTCTAAAACCGTACTGGTAAAACACGTTTTCAAATCTGAGCTGATCGTTACCCTTTCCAGTGCAACCGTGTGCAATTGCATCAGCCCCCTCTCTTTTGGCAACTTCAACAACCTTTTCAGCTATGATCGGTCTCGCTAAAGCGGTTCCCAAAACGTAGCCTTCATATTCTCCGTTAGCCTTTATCAACTGCATTAAAGCCTCGACAAACTCCTTCTTCGCATCGACGGTATAATGCTTGTCCGCATACCTCCTACCCCTCTCCTCAGCCTCCTTAATATCGTCTTCGGGCTGTCCTATGTCTACGGTTACCGTAATTACCTCGTCAAAACCGTATTTTTCCTTGAGAAGGAATATCGCAACCGTCGTATCTAAACCGCCCGAATACGATAAAACTACCTTGCTCATGCACGAAGTTAGGTGTTGCTATTT
>CAYMRE010000016.1:8530-12905 GCA_964392755.1 uncultured archaeon | reverse complement strand
CCTTCTAAGCCGTAGGTCGCGGGTTCAAATCCCGCCGGGTCCGCTTTCTTTTATCAATTCTATCAATTCAAAAATCTCTCCTCGATTCCAAGCTTCTTTATCACATCCATCTGCTTCAATACCAATTCCCTTGCCTCGTGCATGTCAAACGTTTTCAGTATCTTTCCGTTCTCCATGACCTTCTGAATGAGCGGTTCTCCTTCCCCCTTCTCATTGAACGGCTTAATCTCATCTCTCAACTCCTCCCAAACCCTGTAAACCTGCTTCATTCCGCCCCTCTTACCCCTCTTCGCAACGAATTTGCCTTCCTTCTCAACTATGTCCATGGCAAAGTCTATGGGCTTCGCTCCTGCTATTGCAGTTCCGACACCAAACGCATCAACCAAATCTCTAAGTTCCAAAACGTCCTTCAAGCTGAGACCACCGCTCACAATTATCTTCACGTCTTTCTTCCCTCTTATGTCAAGCTCCCACCTGACCTCCTCGACTATCTTCCTCATGTTTCCCCTTCTCGATGAAGGGGTATCCAACCTGACTCCATCAACCCTATCAACATTTTCAACTGCCAAAATAGCTTCGGTCTTCTCATCGTAATACGTATCAACGAGCATTATCCTCGGAATACTTTTATCTACAACCTCGTCGTACGCTCTCCAAGCCTCAACCTGATTTCCGAAGCAGATTATAAGTGCATGGGGCATCGTTCCAACACTCTCAATTCCCAGGTACTTTTCCGCAGACACGTTGCTGACTCCATCAACTCCACCTATGTATGCCGACCTCTCTATGACAGCCGAGATGGCTGGATGCATTCTTCTGGTTCCAAAGGACAGTATCCTTTTACCACCGCTCGCCAATTTGAACTTGAAAGCTTCCGTTGCCACAGCTGAGGGATGACATATAAATCCTAAAATTGCGGTCTCAAATCTCGCAAAATCCAAATACCTTCCAACGATCGTTATCACCGGCTCGTGCGGGAAAAACAAACAGCCCTCTGGCATCGCATAGACGTCAACGGGCTTTCCCTCCAAGAGCTTCAGAACGTCGTTAATCCCTACAAATATTCCCCAACTCGATGTTGTAATCTCCGCAACAACTTTCGGGTTTACCCCCTTAGCCTTTAGAACTTGCTCAGTCCACAGGAAGTACTTGTCTGTCGTAAGCCCGTGCTTTATATCCTCCTCTTCAACGATCAGAAATTTCATCTCTCATCACACTCGCACGGAATTTTACCACATTTTATACATCTTCCCGGATATTTCTCTTTGACTGCACTCTCTAAGTCTACATCATACAGATTTGCCAGACTAACGAGCCAAGCGAAGACGTCTGCCATTTCCTCTCTTATTGAGTTTAAATCGTTTTTTCTCACCGCTTCAGCCAACTCACCCATCTCCTCAATCAGCCAGAGCATTGTTTTCTCCTTTCCTCTCTTCAAATCCTTTTCGTAGTAAAGCTTCTTTATGAGTTCTTGAAACTCCCTTATCCTCAACCTACCACCTCACGGGAATTCCCCTTTCTGCTAAATACTCCTTTACCTCCGCTATAGAAATCTCTCTGTAGTGGAAGATCGATGCAGCCAGACAAGCATCAGCCTTTCCTTCAACGAAACCTTCGTAGAAATGCTCAAGCTTTCCAGCACCACCGGATGCTATCACTGGGATGTTTACAGCTTCACTTATCGCCCTCGTTATAGGTATGTCATAGCCGAGCTTAGTCCCGTCTCTGTTCATCGAAGTTAGAAGTATTTCTCCCGCTCCAAGTTCTTCGACCTTCTTAGCCCAGCTTATCGCATCTATTCCAGTTGGCTTTCTTCCACCGTAGATAACAACCTCATACCAAGCCTTTCTTCCATCTTCAAGTGTCACTATATTTTCACCTTTACTCAAATCGAAGTTTCTCCTGCAGTCGATCGCTATGACTATACACTGACTTCCGAAAATTTCGCTCGCCTCTCTTACAAGCTCTGGATTCTTAACCGCTGATGTGTTTATCGTAACTTTATCCGCACCAGCTGAAAGTATGGCGTTAATATCTTCGATACTCCTTATACCCCCTCCAACCGTGAAAGGTATGAAAACTTGCTCTGCGGTTCTTTCAATGACATCAATCATCATTCTTCTACCCTCAGGTGAAGCGGTTATATCAAGAAAAACGAGTTCGTCAGCACCCTCTTCGTCGTATCTCTTAGCTAACTCCACAGGATCGCCAGCCTCTCTCAAATTAACGAACTCTACACCTTTAACAACCATAGCTCCCTTTTCGTTGAGTGTGACATCCAAGCACGGTATTATCCTTTTGGCGAGCATAGCCTAAAATCCGTAAAACTTATTTAAACACTTCCGCATAAGTATTTAACTAAATATGGTATTTCAAATTTTCAAGTTATCGCATTGTTTACATTAACTAACGATAATTTCTTATCAACAACATCTAAACCTATAGAAAATTTTATTAACAGGATACGAGGAGTTGATTGTATGAAAACGGTTCATCTAATACCTCTCGGTAACAGATGCGAAATAATATTGGATAGTGTGAGAATGAGTGGAAAACCCATTCAGAAAGCCTATCTCATTGTAAGCAGAGAGAGTAACTGCTTGGAAGAGGTTAAGAACGCTCTAAAGAACTTCATCGAAATTGAGGTCGTTAAGGTTAGTAACGATGTCTACGAATCCGCTATAGAGCTTCTGAAAATCATAAAGAAGGAGTTGGATGATGGTAACGACGTTTACATAAACCTCTCAGATGCTCCGAAGGAGCTCTGCATAGCCGGTCTTATATCTGCGCAAATATCGAGAACCAAGATATACATGGCAATTACGTCGAACGGAAAGGTTAACAGCGTAATAGACCTTAAAGTGCCTCCCGTTAAGAGTATAGGCGAGGACAAGATTGCGTTGATAAAAGCTTTGGAGGAGAACGGAGGTGAAGTGGAATCCATAAACAGACTGATAGAGATAATAGAGGGTAAGACTGACGATCAGAAGAGGTACATGGCACAGAGAGCCAGAATGAGCTACCATCTAAAGGGACTGGAGGAGGATGGTCTTATAGAGACGAAACGGGAGGGCAAGAACGTTCGAATAAGGCTAACCCCCTTGGGGAAAGCGTATGCCATAATGATTCTGAAATAGTTTTTACGGAATGTCGCTATAGTTCCGATACGGGAATTATTTTTAGGACACTCTAAAAATTTTGAAATCGTTAGAGATTGCTCGTTTAGCTCAATTCATTAACGTACTAGTTTGAAATAGTTTAAAAGATAAACTTGGTTGCCAATTCGGGACTACCGTTTAGTGCAGAAAGGTTAAGGGTCATCTCCGACTATTTCGAGTCCGTCCATTATGTAGTTCGGATCGGTGTATCTTCTAACTAACCTTCTCATCCAATGTTCCGCTCTCTCAACATCCGCACCCAAGTATTCGAAGAATTCAATTATCTGTCTCTTCGGTCTCAATTCGTAGAAGTCTTTAGCTCCAGATGTTAAAACGAATGGTGTGTTGAACTTCTTTATAACGTTAAGAGTCTCTACAACCTCTTCAAAGAGTTGGGATCTTTCAGACCCCTTACACCTTAAAAATCTTGCAAAAGAAATCTCTATGGCTACATCCTTCTCTTTTGCGATTTTGATCAAACTGTAATCGAGTTCCCTACCATCGAAGTCGAGTATTATATCTACCCTCCATCTCATCACCGCATATTTTAGAACCTTGAGATTTCCGACAACACCTACGAACCAATCCCTCTTAGCTCTTCTCAGCTTTTGCAAAAGCTCCTTAGGACTCTCCGCCCTTATAAGGTAACCCTTTAAAAAATTTCCATTTAAACTGTTCGGATCCTCGCTAAATACGACGAAGTTGTCGTAATCGTATCTGATGTTGGGACAAAACCTGACGAAATCAACATTCATTTGTACCCCTTCTCCAAAATTTCCTTAGCAAATTCTATTATCCTTTCTTTCTTAGCTGGATACGTAACGAGTTTAGCCTTAACGACCACCGCATCTCCCTTTTCCGTAACCTCCACCTCACCTAAATAGGCTTTCTGCTTGTCAAACCTTATGAACAGCTGTCCCTGATCGTCTATCCGTTCTTCAAGCGTGTTTATTATATAATTTCTCTGATCACCCAAAAGCTCGATCAGGTTGTTCCAAAACTCCTTTATCTGCTTTTTCTTTGTTATTTCAACTTCCAAATACTCTATAGGATTCCCGAAATGACCTTTTGCTGGAATCCTTACGATTTCGAATTCAAACGGAAACAACGTAGCTATAGCCATCGCAACCTTTTCCCTATCTTCCGTGCTGTAAACAACAGCTGAAACCACGATCCTTTCAATCTTCACGTTGAACAGTCTTAAATTCGATTTAAAA
>CAYMRE010000016.1:0-8430 GCA_964392755.1 uncultured archaeon | reverse complement strand
GGATCATTCTTTACGTATTTCTCCATCAACTTCGATTCTACATCTACATCGAAGTAGTTCGCCAAGCTTAAAACCATGAAAAGGACATCGGTCAATTCCTCTTCAACCGCTTTGACATCTTTCTTTCTAACAGCCTCAGCCAGCTCTCCCACTTCTTCAAATAGAACGGAAAGCAGGAATAGCTCACCCGACTTCGCATCGATCTCGTAATACTTCTCTTTTATGATCCTTCTAAGCTCCTTCAAGTCCATAGGTTAGCTTTAAATATCTCTTATTTACCCTTTTCTGAGATGGAAGAGAAATTCGGTCACGAGTATATAGTCATAGGTTGCGGTGCTACTGGGTATAGCGTTGTCAAAGAGCTTGTTAAAAAAGGAAAAAAAGTTCTGGCGATAGACATATCAAAGGAGAGGGTTGAAATTCTCAGAGATGAAAATTACGATGCGATTGTAGGTGATGCGACGGATGAATCCCTTTATCAGGATATAGATTTCAGCAAGGTTTCGATCGTCATGATTCTTACATCCGATACCGAAGCTAACAAGAGGGCTGTTGAAATAGTGAGGAGTATAAGCAAGGACGTCTTCATAATTGCGAGATCGCAAAGCTCTAAGATGAAAGAGGAGTTAGAGCAGGCTGGAGCCGATTTTGTTATAGTTCCGAGTGAGGCGATGAAAAACGTTGTTTTGGAGGTAATAAGGAAAGCTGACACCTACAGAAAGCTGAAGTTGCTGGCAAAGGTAATAGAGAGCTGTAAAGGAAGATTGGGTATATTCACACATGACAATCCTGATCCCGATGCAATTTCATCAGCTTTAGCTTTGAAAGAGATAGCGAAGTATTACGGTGTCGAGTCCGACATACTCTACTACGGGGACATAATGCATCAGGAGAACAGGGCAATGGTCAACCTCTTGGAGATTGAAATGTTGAAAGCTGATGAAGTGGATTTGAGTCTCTACGATAAATTTGCGATTGTTGATTGCTCGAAACCGGGAGTTAACAACTCCATACCTCAAGACATTCACATAAGCATCGTAATAGATCATCATCCTGCCGAAGATGTCACCGCTGAGTTCGTGGACATAAGGACCGATGTGGGTGCGTGTGCAACCATACTGACTGGCTACCTCAAAGAGATGAGAATCACACCGAGTAGAACGTTAGCTACAGCCCTTTTCTTCGGAATCAAAACTGAGACAAACGATTTCAAAAAGAATACGAGAACTGCGGATTTCTTGGCTGCAGCATTTCTATATCCATTTGTCGATCACGAACTCATAGAAAAGATGGAAGGTCCAGCTATATCGACCGAGACGCTCGATGTCTTGGCTACCGCCATAAAGAACAGGCAAGTCTATTCAAGCTTTTTAATATCTTTTGCTGGATACATAACGAACAGAGATGTTTTACCGCAAGCTGCAGATTTTCTCCTTAGGCTGGAGGGAATATCAACTGTTTTGGTTTTCGGAATTCTCAAAGATAAAGTCTACATATCCGCAAGAAATAAGGACGTTAGGATAAACATAGGTGAAGTCTTGAAGAGGGCTTTTGGCGATGTGGGTAGTGCGGGAGGACACGCTCATTCTGGTGGTGCCCAGATTCCCTTAGGAATATTTGGGGAAGTAACGGATAAGGATGCACTTGCCAAGCTCGTTACGGAAGCTATAAAGAAGAGGTTTCTGAATGCCTTAGGAGTTGAGGTAAAGGAGTAAGTTTATTAACCTTCAAAAACAAAGAAAATATATGAGAACTTTCGACTGGAAGTCTTGGAAGAACAAGGGACTTGAGAAGGAGAAGCTGAAGGAGGAGAAGGAACTTAAGGAAGAACTTGAAGGACTCAAAGAAGATGCTAAGAATCCAGAAACCGATTTGGAGAAGGTTGCGGATGAGGTTTTGAAGGAGGATGAAGAGTAGCATGAAAGTTAAAATCAAATTTTTAGGCGGTTTTGATAAGAACGAGGAGGAGGTAGATGTAGAGAAGGGGAAAAGATACTCGGATCTGCTCAAGATGTTGGGTATAAATCCCGAGACCGTTGTAGTTGTTAGGAATGGTAAGCCCGTTCCCGTTGACGACTTCGTCGAAGAGGGGGAAATCGTTGTAATGAGAGTTATATCTGGAGGCTGACTCACTCTATAGAAAACCTGAGCAAAGCTCCTATTCCCCCCAGACTCATTAACATCTTTCCCGGTTCAAATTCCGAACTGACAATTACGACCTTTCCTCCCAAGCTCTCCACATTCCTTAGAAAGTTATCTATGTCCCACTTCTCTCTCTCCTCTCTCAAAAACTCGTCAACCACAAGCAAGACTTCGATAGCTCCGTATTCGTATGCTTTCTTCACTTCATCGAGTCCGTAAGCAACCCTCTCACCTTTAGCAATACCTTCAAGCAACCTTTCGACGTATTCAGCCTCCTCCTTCAGCCTGATCTCCCTCCCAATTCTGTCGAGAACTCCCCTCTTGAGGACCTCTATAAATCCTCTGACGCCTATGCTCGATGCATCGCACGTTAAAATTTTCCACTCTGGCTTTTTCTCCTTCAAAAACTCCGCAAAGTCCTCCTTTGTGAATCCAGGTCCAGCTACAACCAAGTAGTTGAATTCCAAATTCTCAAGCTGTCTCATGACCTCGTGGAAGAATTCTATCCTCTCACTGCTCTCCTTTCCGTAACTCTTTCTAACGTTGAATACCTCCTCAACCCCCCACTCCCTCACAACCCCTACTACCGCCTCTCCCTCCTCAATCGTGACGATTGCAACCTCCGGCTTTTTTTGCGTAGCCTCTCTAAGCCTTCTCAACTGCTCCTCCTTCCATTCCTCCTTGATTATACTGAGCTCCTTCCCGACTGTGATACTTAGGGTGTGGTATCCGGAATCCTCAACTCCTCCCACTATCCTCCCAGTAATCCTGAGCCTGTTCGCAAACCTGTGAAACTCGATCTTTTCAACTTCAACGCCCAATCTAACCGTAACCTTCTCCTTGTCACTCCTGAGCTTATCTCCGCTTTCCCTAATCCTCTTAGTCCAAGAGTAAACGACATCCTTAGGCTCGATGATGTATTTGAGATGCCAGAGATCGTCCAAGCTTTCTGGAATGACCTTTATCTCACCCTTCCTTCCCTTTAAAGACTCTTCAACGATCCTCACTCCCGAAGCTAAGACGAAGGGTTAAAATAGTTTGATGAAAATTCGTAGTATGAAATTTGAAATCATTTCTAAGCCGAGTTACAGCCTCCTTGATCTTAGGCTGAATGTGGGAGAGGAAGTTCTTGCTGAAACTGGCGCAATGATATACATGAGGGGAGTGGAGCTTAAAACCGAAGCTAAGGGTGGTTTCTTGGGTGGTTTGAAGAGAATCTTAGCTGGTGAAAGCTTCTTCGTCAACAGATTTGTTGCCGTTGAAAGCGATGCGGTGCTGGGTTTGGCACCTCCCTACCAAGGCGATATAATCCACATTCCTTTGAACGGTGTCGTTTACGCTCAGAGTGGTGCATTTTTAGCTTCAACTCCCAATGTTGAGATCGATGCAAAGTGGAGCGGTGCAAGAAGCTTCTTCGCTGGCGAGGGGTTAATACTCTTGAAAATTAGAGGTAGCGGTGACCTCTTCCTTTCATCCTTTGGCGGGATTGTTGAGATGCACGTGAAGGATCGGTTTGTGGTGGATACTGGGCACATTGTTGCTTTTGAAGACGGCTTAGACTTTAGCGTTAAGAGGGTTGGAGGTTTGAAGGCAACGCTTTTGAGTGGAGAGGGGTTGGTTGCTGAGTTTAGAGGGGATGGAAAGCTGTGGATTCAGACGAGATCGATAGGTGATTTCGTCGGCTGGCTTTCGTCTTTACTTCCTAAAAGGGATTGATCATTCCCATTCTTTAAACCCGTACTCGCCAACGAGCGGTACAAACCTCACAGCACCCCAAACTCTCTTGTGAATCTTTCCCTCCTCATCCTTATCAACTACGTAGAGATACTGCTCGTATCTGCCTATTGGTATGACCATCCTCCCTCCCGGCTTCAACTGCTCGATGAGAGGTTTTGGAATGTCTGGAGCTGATGCGGTAACGTATATCTTGTCATAGGGAGCTTCCTCGGGGTAGCCCTTAGTTCCGTCACCAACAACTATCTTAACGTTGTCGTAACCTAAGAGGTCTAAGACTTGCTTGGCTCTTTCAGCAAGCTCGGGAATCCTTTCTATTGCAATAACTTTCCCCTTCTTTCCCACAATTTCCGCAACCACAGCAGCATGATACCCGCTACCCCCACCAACCTCCAAAACCTTCTCACCCTCTTTAAGATCGAGCAGATCGCACATTATCGCAACCATGTGAGGAGCACTTATAGTCTGCCCGTAGCCAATGGGAAGAGGTGTATCGACGTAAGCTTCAACCTCATACCTCTTGGGAACGAAAAGGTGACGGGGAACCTTCAACATAGCCTTTGCAACCTTGTCGCTTATTCCCAACTCCTCCTTTAGCCTCTCAACCATCCTTCTCCTCTTCTCCTCAAACGGATCCATAAAAGACATTGGGATAAATTCTTAATAACTCTAATCCCATTCCCATCGTGAAAGCCCAAGCCTACTCAGCGGGAACGATAGTCAACGCTTTAGCTACGGGATACGGCTGTGCCTTCGGCTTGGATTTAAAGCTGAAGGTTAGAGTCGATTTTGGAGTGAAAGAGAACTTCATCATCGAGAACGGAATCGAGCGGAAAAGTGCAGTTCTTGATACCGTATTAAATCACTTCGGACTCAATGCTGTAGTTGAGGTTGAAAGCGAGATACCGAAGGGGAGTGGATTGGGTAGCAGTTCCGCATTCTTAAATGCTTTACTGTTGGCAGTCTATAAGTATATCTCGAAACCCCTCAATGCTGGAGATATTCTCAGATTAAATGCCAAACTATCCCTCGAATGCGGTATAAGCTACACTGGAGCTTTTGACGACGCTTCAGCATCTCTCTTAGGAGGAATAGTACTAACGGACAACAGAAATATGAACGTTCTCAAATGGGAGTTTAGGAGAGATAGGGCTGTGATTCTCATTCCAGAATTCGGGAGAGGTAGGATAGACTTAAATGAGATCAGGAAGGACGTAACTCTTGTCAGAAAAGCCCTAAAGTTTGCGAGAGAGGGAGATTACAAGAAAGCCATGTACTACAATACCCTTCACTACTGCAAAGTCATAGGTTACCCCATCGAGATCGCGGAAATCGTAAAGGATTTCGACTGCTGTTGCGGTCTCTCTGGAAACGGTCCTTGCTTTGTCGCTTTTGGCGATGTTAGGAAAGTTAAGAAAGTTTGGAAGGCTTATGGAGATGTAGTCGAAACGAAGATGGTCAACGAGCCTTGCGATGACGTTGTAGTTACTTCCAATCTCTTTTCGAGCCTATGATTGACGTTAAGGCGATAATGTGGATGAGTGTGCAGTAAAGGCAGAAACCCTCAAATAATTCTCTCATAACAAAGTATACGATTCCCAAGATACCCGCTAAAGCCCAGATTTTCAAAATCCTTCCCCTTAGAATCAATCCACTCAAGAACCAAGCTAAACCTAAAGAGTAGTTGAGTGGATCGCAGTGACCCAAGCAAAGTCCGACGTATTCGGTTAGGTAAAGGAGGTATCCGCATACGACCAACCCCATCGCACATGTTACTCTCCGCAACATGCCAAGCTCCTAATCAAACTCTCAAGCCCCATTATATCTCTCTCTCCCGCGAGAGAGGTTGTTACGTTCCCAGCATGTACTACAACCGTCGGTACTCCGAATACGTAATAGGCGTAGGTGTAACAAGCTTTGGAGATATTCTTATCGGAGACGTTGCAGTAGATGAATTTCACGTTCTTGTACTTTTCTTTAAGCTCGTCTATGTACGGCTTTACCTTTTCACAGTGTGGACATGTGGGGGAGTAGTAGAAGTAAACTTTAATGTCGGAGTAGTTGCAGACCTTACCTCCAGTGCCTTCTGGTACGGACTTCTGAGAACAGCCCAACAGTGCGATTGTAAACACCAAGATTATTGCAATCAGCTTTTTCATAAAAGATACTCGCACTTCGAAATAAAACGTTTGCGAAAGTTTTTTACTCGATAAATCTTACGGTCTACCATGAAGATAACTTGGCTCGGGCATGCGTGTTTTCTGCTCGAAGGGACAAAGAAGATCATAATCGATCCCTTCCTAACGGGAAACCCCACAGCCCCAGTAAAGCCGGAGGATGTGGACGTTGATCTCATACTTGTAACTCACGGACACGGAGATCACTTAGGCGATGCTGAAGCTATTTCGAAGAGATGCAAGGCTCCGATAGTTGCAGTTTACGAGCTTGCGGTTTACCTGGCTAAGAGGGGTTGCGAGACCATAGGAATGAACATCGGTGGCACTCTCGACTACGAGGGAGTCAAGGTCAGTATGGTTAACGCCGTGCATTCAGCGGATATAGTTGGAAATGAAATCGTGAGCGGTGGTAAAGCTGTGGGTTACGTGGTTGAGGACGGGGTTTCAGTCTATCATGCCGGCGATACGGATGTTTTCATGGACATGCAACTGATCGGAGAGATATACAAGCCGAAGGTGGCACTCTTGCCAATAGGTGGATTCTACACTATGTCCCCTAAGACCGCTTTGAAAGCCATCGAGTTGCTCAAACCCGAAATAGTCGTTCCCATGCACTACAACACTTTCCCTCCGATAAGGCAGGATCCTGAGGAGTTTAAGAGAGAAGCAGAGAAGTTGGGAGTTAAAGTTGTAGTCCTTAAGCCCGGAGAAAGTTTTGAAATCTAACTTTTATTTAACGTTCTCAAGCCTTGCATGCATCTTCCAAGTGCTGACTCTCGGCTCCTCATACCTCTGATACTCTGCAAGAGCCAATGCTACAGCGATGTCCTCTTCTCCAATTTCCTCTCTGAAAACCTCTCCAAGCCTCTTCATTATTGGATGATACTTCACCATGTACGTTCTGACCTCCTCCTTTATGTTCCGCTCATCCACAAACTTTGTATGGGTTTCTCCTCTCACAAAGGCGTCGTTGTGCATCACCGCTAAGTGGAAGGGTATGTTCGTCTCAACTCCAACTATTACGTATTCCCAAAGTGCTCTCCTCATCCTGTATATTGCTTCCAACCTGTTTTCTCCCCACACACACAGCTTCGAAATCATGGGATCGTACTCCTTCGGAATAACGTAACCCATGTGAACACCGCTGTCAACCCTAACGCCAATACCACCGGGACTTCTATAATGGACGATCTTACCGCTCCTCGGCAAGAATTCAATTGGATCTTCAGCGTTTATTCTGCACTCTATCGCGTGTCCCCTCATTACCACATCTTCCTGATCGTGATAGAGTTCTTCCCCGTAAGCTATCCTTATCTGGTACTTCACGATGTCTATTCCAGTTACGAGTTCGGTAATCGTGTGCTCAACCTGCAGACGGGTGTTCATCTCCAGGAAGTAGAAATTCCCGTCCTGATACAGGAACTCCATTGTTCCGGCATTGGTGTATCCAATGTACTTTGCACCCTTCACGACCAGCTTACCCATCTCCTCTCTCGTCTCATCGTCAACTGCTGGAGAAGGACACTCCTCTATCAACTTCTGATGCCTCCTCTGAATGCTACACTCTCTCTCCCCCAAATGTATAACGTTTCCGTGCTCATCCGCCAACACTTGGAACTCTATGTGTCTGGGTTTTGGTAAGTACTTCTCTATGTAAACGGTCGCATCTCCAAAGTACTTTTCTCCCAACTTTTTCGACTTGTGAAAAGCCTGCTCAAGCTCGTCCTCACTGTTGACTATCGTTATACCTATGCCTCCTCCACCGCCAGAAGCCTTAATCGCAACGGGATAACCTATCTTTTCAGCCCACTTGAATGCGGAATCTACATCCTCCAAAGCTGGAGAACCGGGAACTACTGGTAAGCCTGCTTCTTGCATCAACTTTCTTGCCATAACCTTCGAACCCATCTTTGCGATCACATCTGAGCTTGGTCCTATGAAAACTATCCCTTCCTCCTCACACCTCTTCGCAAATTCGGGATTCTCAGCTAAGAACCCGTAACCGGGATGAATGGCATCGACATCCGCCTTTTTGGCAACCTCTATGATTCGATCTATATTTAGGTAGCTCTCCCTCGCTTCTGCTCCACCTATGTAGTAACTCTCATCTGCGTAAAGTCTGTGCAAAGCCTTTCTATCGGCAGAACTGTACACTGCAACGGTCCTTATACCGAGTTCTTTGCAGGCTCTCATAACTCTTATGGCAATCTCTCCCCTGTTTGCAACGAGAACCTTTTCGAACATCTGCTTTGAGAAGGCTTGAGAGTTTATAATACTGTTGCTTGCGAAACCTCGCTTTTCGCAGTAGTTCCGAAAGTAGGTGTTTTTGGTAATCAAGTTCGAATTTCGAACTAATTAATACAATTATCTGATAAAA